>NZ_JBHZCN010000049.1:0-55011 GCF_042755465.1 Kitasatospora sp. NPDC059160
CACCCACCCCCGGAACCGCCCCCGGACCCACCCACCCTCCCGAAAGCCCACCCCCACACCCCAGCCCCGCGCAGCGGCCCCCTCACCCCCGGAATGCCCCCCACCCCTCATGGGGTTGGATACACCCATGGCATCTCGTGCACGCGTACGCGCCCCCGAACTGGTCGGAGCAGGCGGCTGGCTGAACACCGGCGGCAAGGACCTCACCCTCGCCGACTTCCGGGGCAAGATCACCGTCCTGGACTTCTGGACCTTCTGCTGCATCAACTGTCTGCACGTCCTGGACGAGCTCCGCGAGCTGGAGGAGCGGCACCGCGACACCGTGGTGATCGTCGGGGTGCACTCGCCCAAGTTCGTGCACGAGGCCGACCACCAGGCCGTGGTGGACGCCGTCGCCCGGTACGAGGTGCACCACCCGGTGCTGGACGACCCGGAGCTGGCGACCTGGAAGCAGTACGCCGTCCGCGCCTGGCCGACGCTCGTGGTGATCGACCCCGAGGGCTACGTGGTGGCCCAGCACGCCGGTGAGGGCCACGCGCACGCGATCGCCCGGCTGGTGGCCGAGCTGGAGGCGGAGCACGGGGCCAAGGGCACGCTGCGCCGCGGCGACGGCCCGTACGTGCCGCCGGAGCCGAGCAGCGAGGACCTCAAGTTCCCCGGCAAGGCGGTGCGGCTGCCGAACGGCCACTTCCTGGTGGCCGACTCCGGCCACCACTCGCTGGTCGAGCTGGCCGAGGACGGCGAGACGGTGGTGCGCCGGATCGGTGACGGGCAGCGCGGCCTGGTGGACGGCGCCGACCCCCGGTTCAGCGAACCGCAGGGCCTGGCGCTGCTGCCGGAGGGCCACGACTACGACGTGGTCGTCGCGGACACCGTGAACCACGCGCTGCGCGGGGTGCGGCTGGCCGACGGCAGCGTGACCACCCTGGCGGGCACCGGCCGCCAGTGGTGGCAGGGCACGCCGACCGAGGGCCCGGCCCGCGAGGTGGACCTCTCCTCGCCGTGGGACGTCGCCTGGTTCGACGGCAAGGTGTGGATCGCGATGGCGGGCGTGCACCAGCTGTGGGCGTACGACCTGGCGGCCGGCACGGTCGCCGTGGCGGCCGGCACCACCAACGAGGGCCTGGTGGACGGCCCGGTCGCGGAGGCCTGGTTCGCCCAGCCGTCCGGCCTCGCGGTCTCCGCGGACGGCGAGCGGCTCTGGGTCGCCGACTCGGAGACCTCCGCGCTGCGCTTCGTTTCACGTGAAACGGGGACGGTCGAAACGGCCGTCGGGACCGGGCTGTTCGACTTCGGCCACCGGGACGGCGCCGCCGACCAGGCCCTGTTCCAGCACCCGCTGGGCGTCACCGTGCTGCCGGACGGCTCGGTGGCCGTCAGCGACACCTACAACCACGCGCTGCGCCGCTTCGACCCGGCGAGCGGCGAGGTCACCACGCTGGCCACCGACCTGCGCGAGCCCTCCGGGGCGGTGCTGGTCGACGGCGACATCGTGGTCATCGAGTCGGCCCGGCACCGGCTGACCCGGCTGCGGCTGCCGGAGGAGGCGGTGCGGGTGGAGTCGGTGGCGCACCGCACCCAGCGCGCGGCCACCGAGGTCGCCCCGGGCGCCCTGCGGCTGGACGTGGTGTTCGAGGCCCCGAGCGGCCAGAAGCTGGACGAGCGCTACGGCCCGTCCACCCGGCTGCTGGTCAGCTCGACCCCGCCCGAGCTGCTGGTCTCCGGTGCGGGCGCGGACTCCGCCCTCTCCCGCGAGCTGGTGCTCTCCGCCGAGGTGACCGAGGGCGTGCTGCACGTCTCGGCGATGGCCGCCTCCTGCGACGACGACCCGGAGATCGAGTACCCGGCCTGCCACGTGCACCAGCAGGACTGGGGCGTGCCGGTGAAGCTGGTCGCCGACGGCGTGCGCCGCCTCCCGCTGGTCCTGGCGGGCATGGAGTAACCGGGCAAGCTGCGAAGGGGCCCGCCGGCGGACCGGCGGGCCCCTTCGCGGCTACGTGCTCAGCCCTCCAGGAAGGCCTTGATCGCGCTGGCCAGCAGGTACGGGTCCTCGGCCCCGCACAGCTCGCGCGCGGAGTGCATGGACAGCGCCGCGATGCCGCAGTCCACCGTCTTGATGCCCAGCCGCGCCGCGGTGATCGGACCGATCGTCGTCCCGCAGGGCATCGCGTTGTTGGACACGAAGCTCTGCCACGGCACGCCGGCCTTCTCGCAGGCGGCCGCGAACACCGCCCGGCCGACCCCGTCGGTCGCGTAGCGGTTGTTGACGTTGACCTTGAGGATCGGCCCGTTGTTCGGCAGCGGGTGGTGGCCCGGCTCGTGCCGCTCGGAGTAGTTCGGGTGGACGGCGTGGCCCATGTCCGAGGACAGGCAGACGGTGCCGGCCAGCGCCCGGGCGCGGTCCTCCGGGGAGCCGCCGCGGGCGTACACCGTCCGGTCCAGCACGTTGCCGAGCAGCGGGCTCTGCGCGCCGGTGTCCGACTCGCTGCCGGTCTCCTCGTGGTCGAAGGCGGCCAGCACCGGGATGTACGGCAGCTCCACCTCGCCCCCGGCGGCGGCGACGGCCACGGCGGCCAGCGCGGCGGTGGCCGCGTGCACCGAGAGCAGGTTGTCCAGCCGCGGGCCGGCCAGCAGCTCGCGGTCACGGCCCAGGTACGAGGCGGGCTGGACGTCGTGGGTCATCAGGTCCCAGCCGGCCACCTCCTCGGCGGCCAGTCCGGCCCGCTCGGCGACGTAGCCGATCAGCGAGCCCTCGTCGACCGGGCCGAGGCCCCAGATCGGGGTGACGTGCCGCTGCCGGTCCAGCTTCATGCCGTCGTTGACCTGGCGGTCCAGGTGGATGGCGAGCTGGGGCACGCGCAGCAGCGGCTCGTCCAGCTGGACGAGCCGCGCGCTGCCGTCCTTCAACGCGAGTCTGCCGGACAGGCCGAGGTCACGGTCCAGCCAGGTGTTCAGCGGCACCCCGCCGTAGATCTCCACCGCGACCTGCCGCCACCCGGCGGAGCCGGTGTCGGGGACCGGCTTCACGCGCAGGTTGGGCGAGTCGGTGTGGGTGCCGACGATCCGGAACGGCGTCTCCGGCCCCGCCCCCTCCGGCAGGTACCAGGCGATCAGCGCACCACCGCGGATCAGGTAGCGCCCGCCGGCCGCCGCGTCCCAGGCGTCCGCTTCCGCGACCTGACGGAACCCCGCCTTCTCCAGGCGCTCGGCGGCGCTCGCGACCGCGTGGTACGGGGACGGCGAGGTGCCGAGGAACGCGATCAGATCGTCGGTGTGCGTCCGGTCGAAGAAGGCCCGGCGGGCGGCGGTCGACATACTGCTCCAGGGTCGAGGGAGGGCCGAAGCCGGATGGGGGATCGGCTTCGCACCTTGAGCATATGCCCGTACACGGACATGGCATTCGGGACCGGGCAACGGTTTCGGAACACCGGCGCGATCCCGAACCCGCCTCCCACCGGCCCTTCTTCACGCCCTGGTCCGACCCGGTCGCACACCGTCAGCGGAGCCCCGGCCGCGGCCGCGCCGCACGGGCCCGCCGCGCACCGAAAAGCCGGGAACCCCCACCCGCGCCCGACCGCCGGGTGATAACACTCGTCCCAGTGAAGTCCTCGGGGAGAGGGATGAGTTGACCACGACGACGAAGACCGCCGACGGCACCGCCGACCCGCCGCCTCCCCCGCCCGCCCCGTCGCGGGCCGCGCGGCGGCGGCGGGCGCTGCTGGGGGTGGCGCTGGCCGCCGCGCTGGTGGCGGTGGGCGGGGTGGGGGCGGCGGCGCTGGTGAAGTCCCCGGCGGAGCGGGCCGCGCGGACCGCTCCGCCGCCGAACAGCCTGCTGACCGCGCCGGTGGTCAGCCGGGTGCTGACGCCCTCGACGGTCGCCCGCGCGGTGGTGTACCCGCCCGCGCAGTTCGACGTGGTCCCGACCGCGGCCTCGGCCGAGGTGACCGGCCTGTTCGTCTCGAAGCTGGGCGTGCGGCAGGGGGACCTGGCGGTGGCCGGGAGGCTGCTCGCCGAGGTGTCCGGGCAGCCGCTGTTCGCCCTGCCCGGACCGGTGCCCGCGTACCGCGACCTCAAGCCGGGCAGCACCGGCCCCGACGTGGCCGAACTCCAGTCCGCACTGGCCGGGTTGGGGCACGGGAGCGGCGAGGACGACCAGGGCTCGTACGGGCCCGGCACCGCCGCCGCGGTGACGGAGTTCTACCGCGCGCTCGGCTACCCGGTGCCGACCACCGGCGCCACCACCCAGCAGGCCGTGGACACCGCGCGGAAGGCGGTCGACGCCGACCGGCGGACGGTGGACGGCCTCACCGCACAGAAGGAGGCGGGCGCCACCGCACCGCCCCCGCCCCCGACCCCGGCCCCGACCCAGCAGCCCCAGCAGCCCCGGCAGCCCCGGCCCCCACCGGCGACCTCGACCGGCAACTCGCCGACGCCAGGAAGCAGTTGGCGGACGACCGGGCCGCCCTCGGCAAGGCCGAGGCCGTCAACGGCCCGATGGTCCCGGCCGCCCACGTGCTGTTCCTGCCCGCCTTCCCGGCCACCGTCACCGCCGTCAACGGCGCGGTCGGCTCGCCGGTCTCCGGCGCCCTGCTGTCGCTCACCAGCGGCGGCCTGGCCGTCACCGGCCAGCTGACCCCGGCCCAGGCGGCCGGCGTCCGGCCGGGCATGGCCGTCGAGCTGCTCGCCGAGGACTCCGGCACCACCGCCCCCGGCACCGTCGCCCAGGTCGGCGCCCCGACCACCGCTGCCCCGGCCGGCAAGGTGATCACCCTGGGCGGCTCGGGCGCGCCGGCGGGCTCCGGCCCCGCCCGGCCCGGCGCAGTACCCCCCGGCGCCGCGGGCCCGGCCGCCGGAGCGCCCGACAACCAGCCGGGCGGCCAGAGTTACGTACCGGTCACGATCACCCCGGACGCCCCGCTGCCCGCCGCCCTGAACGGCAGGAACGTCCGCCTCACCGTCCTGAGGGCCAAGGCCGGCGCCCCCGTCACGGCCGTCCCGGTCGCCGCGGTCTCCACCGACGCGGCGGGCCGGACCTCCGTCACCCGGGTGGATCCCGCCGGGAACCGCAGCACCGTCCCGGTCGCCACCGGCGTCACCGCGGACGGCCTGGTGGCCGTCACCCCGGCCGAGGGCGCCCGGCTGGGCGACGGCGACCAGGTGGTGGTCGGCAAGTGACCCCGCCGGCGACGGACTCCCCCGCCGCACCGCCCGTCATCGCCCTGCACGGCGTCGGCCGCACCCACCCCGGCCGCCCGCCCGTCGTCGCCCTGCACCCCACCGACCTGACCGTCCACCGCGGCGAGTACCTGGCCGTCACCGGCCCGTCCGGCTCCGGCAAGTCCACCCTGCTGCACCTGCTCGGCCTGCTCGACACCCCCACCGGCGGCCGCTACGAGCTGGACGGCATCGACACCGCCGGCCTGCGCGACCGGGACCGCTCGGCCCTGCGCGGGCACCGGATCGGCTTCGTCTTCCAGTCCTTCCACCTGCTCCCGCACCGCACCGCCGAGGAGAACGTCCTCCTCGCCCAGGTCTACAACCGCACCCCGCGCCGCGCCCGCCGCGCCGCCGCGCTGGCGGCGCTGCGCCTGGTCGGCCTCGGCCACCGCACGGACGCGCTGCCCGGCACCCTGTCCGGCGGCGAGCGCCAGCGGGTGGCGATCGCCCGCGCCCTGGTGAACCGGCCCAGCCTGCTGCTGTGCGACGAGCCGACCGGCAACCTGGACCCGGCCAACGCCGCGGCGGTGCTGGACCGGTTCGACGCCCTGCAGGCCGAGGGCTTCACCCTGCTGGTGATCACCCACGACCCCGCCGTGGCCGCCCGCGCCGACCGCCGGGCCCTGCTCCGCGACGGCCGCCTGACCGTGCCCGAGGTGGTCTGAGTGGCCCGCCCCACGCCCCCCGGACCGTCCTCCCGCCTCAGCCCCCGCGACCTGCTCTCCGAGGCGCTCTCCGGCCTCCTGCAGCGCCCCGGCCGCTCGGCGCTGACCCTGCTCGGCACCGTGCTGGGCATCGGCGCCTTCGTCGCCGTCCTGGGCCTGACCGCGACCGCCACCGGCCGGATCGACGAGCGGTTCAGCCTGACCAGGGCCACCACCGTCACCGTCACCGACCAGCCGCGCACCGACGGCGTCGCCCCCGGCACCAACCCGCCGAGCGACTTCCCCGCCGACGCCGACCACCGGATCGCCGCGATCGACGGCGTACGGGCCGGCGGCGTCTGGTGGCCGGTGCCCGGCACCCCGACGCTCTCCCGCCGCCCGGACGGCCCCGACGAGGGCGCCGGACTGTCCGTCCTGGCCGCCACCCCGGGCGCGGTCGCCGCGATGGAGCCGACCCTGACCGCCGGGGTCACCCTGGACCCGTTCGTCCAGGACACCGCACAGCCGGTGGTGCTGCTCAGCGAGGCCGCCGCCGCACGCCTCGGGGTGAGCCGCCTGGACGCCCAGCCGGCGGTCTTCATCGACCGCCTCCCGTACACCGTCGTCGGCGTCTACGCGGACGTCCGGCGCGGGCCGGGTGCCCTGCTGAGCCTGATCGTCCCGGCCGGCACGGCCTTGGAGCACTTCGGCAACCCGGCCCCGCAGCCGGACCGCGGCGCCCAGGGCCTGGTCGCCACCCGGATCGGCGCGGCGCCCGTGGTGGCGGCCCAACTCCCGCTCGCCCTGCGGCCGGACGCCCCGACCGCGTTCACCGCCGTCCCGCCGCCGGACCCGCACGGCCTCCAGGACACGGTGGCCTCCGACCTGACCGGCCTGTTCCTGGCCCTGGCCGGGATCTGCCTGCTGGTGGGCGCCGTCGGCATCGCCAACACCACACTGGTCGCCGTCCTGGAACGGACCGCGGAGATCGGCCTGCGCCGCTCGCTGGGCGCCCGCACCGGCCACATCGCGGCCCAGTTCCTCACCGAGTCGACGGCCCTGGGCACCCTCGGCGGCCTGATCGGCACCGGCCTGGGCGTGGTCACGGTGGTCGGCGTGGCCGCCGCCCGGGACTGGACCGCCGTCCTCCAGCCCGCCACCACCCTGCCCGCCCCCCTGATCGGCACCGCCGTCGGCCTCCTCGCCGGCCTCTACCCGGCCCTGCGCGCGGCCCGCACCGACCCCCTCCAGGCCCTGCACGGCACCTAGGACGGCACCTGGAGCGGCACCTGGGGCGGCACGGGAAACGCCGAAGGGCCCGGTGGCAGCCGGGCCCTTCGGCGTGAGGGTGTCGTCAGGCGGTTCAGAAGAGGAGGGCGCAGGCCTTAGAAGGCCTCCTCCGCCAGCTCCATGATCTCGTTGTCGATGCCCTCGGCGATCGCCCGCTGGGGGGCGATGGTCGGGAGGACGTTCTTGGCGAAGAAGCGGGCGGCCGCGACCTTGCCCTGGTAGAACGGCACGTCCTTCTCGGAGGCGCCGGCCTCCAGCTTGGCCAGGGCCACCGCGGCCTGGCGCAGCAGCAGCCAGCCGACCACGACGTCGCCGGAGACCATCAGCAGGCGGGTGGTGTTGAGGCCCACCTTGTACATGTTCTTGACGTCCTGCTCGACCGAGGTCAGGTCGGCGATGAGCTTGCCGACGATGGCCTCCAGGTCGCCGGCGGCCTTGGCGAGCAGCTCGCGCTCGGCGGCCAGGGCGTCGCCGCCCTCGGCGGAGCCGAGGAACTTCTGGATCTGCTCGTTGAGGGCGGTGAGCGCCTGGCCACCGTCCTTGACGATCTTGCGGAAGAAGAAGTCCTGGCCCTGGATGGCGGTGGTGCCCTCGTACAGGGTGTCGATCTTGGCGTCGCGGATGTACTGCTCGATCGGGTACTCCTGCAGGTAGCCGGAGCCACCGAAGGTCTGCAGGGACTGGGCGAGCTGCTCGTAGGACTTCTCCGAGCCGTAGCCCTTGACGATCGGGAGCAGGAAGTCGTTGAGGCGCTCGGCGGCCTCGTCCTTCTCGCCGCGCAGCTTGGCGGCCATCATGTCGTCCTGGACGGACGCGGTGTACAGGACCAGCGCGCGCATGCCCTCGGCGTAGGCCTTCTGGGTCAGCAGCGAGCGGCGCACGTCCGGGTGGTGGGTGATGGTGACGCGCGGGGCGGTCTTGTCCAGGAACTGGGAGATGTCGGCACCCTGCACGCGCTCCTTGGCGTACTCCAGGGCGTTCAGGTAGCCGGTGGAGAGGGTGGCGATGGCCTTCGTGCCGACCATCATCCGGGCGAACTCGATGATCTTGAACATCTGGCGGATGCCGTCGACCTTCTCGCCCAGCAGCCAGCCCTTGGCCGGGTGCTTGGCACCGAAGGTCATCTCGCAGGTGTTCGAGGCCTTGAGGCCCATCTTGTGCTCGACGTTGGTGGCGTAGACGCCGTTGCGCTCGCCCAGCTCGCCGGTCTCCCAGTCGAAGTCGAACTTGGGGACGATGAACAGACCGAGGCCCTTGGTGCCCGGCTTGCCGCCCTCGGGGCGGGCCAGCACCATGTGGATGATGTTCTCGGACATGTCGTGCTCGCCCGAGGTGATGAAGCGCTTGACGCCCTCGATGTGCCAGGAGCCGTCCTCCTGCTGGATCGCCTTGGTGCGGCCGGCGCCCACGTCGGAGCCCGCGTCGGGCTCGGTGAGGACCATGGTGGAGCCCCACAGGCGGTCGGTCATCCGCTTGGCGACCTCGAGCTGCTCCTCGGTGCCCTCCTCGGCGATGACGCCGGCGAAGGCCGGGCCGGAGGAGTACATCCAGATGGCGGGGTTGGAGCCCAGGATCTGCTCGGCGAAGGCCCAGATCAGCGAGTTCGGGGTGACCTGGCCACCGATGGACTCCGGGATGCCCAGGCGCCACCACTCGGCGTCCATGAAGGTCTGGTAGCTCTTCTTGAACGTGGCCGGGACCGGGGCGGTGTTGGTCTCCGGGTCGAAGACCGGCGGGTTGCGGTCGGCGTCGACGAAGGACGCGGCGAGGTCGTTCTCGGCGAGGCGGGTGATCTCGCTGAGGATGTTCTTCGCGGTCTCGACGTCCATGTCCGCGAACGGCCCGGTGCCGTACACCTGGTCGCGACCGAACACCTCGAAGAGGTTGAACTCCACGTCCCGCAGGTTGGACTTGTAGTGACCCATGGCCGTTTTCTCCGGTTCGTCGCTTCCGGGAGACCGCCGCGTTTCGGGCGCCCCGTACCCACCAGTAGGCATCATGATGCTACCCAGCGGTAACTTGGGCAAGCCCCCGGCGGTGAATCCGGTATGAACGTGGTCACGTCCCACAAGCCGGGGCGACCACTCCTTGTCAGGATCGACGCCAGCGCGGGCGGGTGCGCTCCCGCTAGCCTGTCCGTGTGTACGGATATGACCAGAACGCATACCCGGGTGACCCCTACCAGCAGCAGGCGGGTCCGCAGCCGGGCATGAACGGCATGCCCGGACCGGACGCGTACGGCACCCAGGGGCAGGCACCCCAGCAGTCGCTGTACCCCGAGCCCTCCCCGCCGTCCCTGGCGGACGCGGTGCGCGCCTTCACCACGGGCTCGATGGCGGTCGAGGACTTCCAGGCCATCTTCATCACCTCGAAGGTGCACTGCCCGCGCGGCGAGCGCCCCGGCTTCCTGGCACTGCACAACACCCCGACGCCGGTGATCCCGATGTTCAGCTCGCTCAAGGAGCTGCGCCGCTACGCGGGCAAGGACTCCAAGCACTTCACCGTCACCGGCGCCGAGGTGCTGGACCTGCTGCCGACCGGCTACGGCTTCGCGCTGGACATGGAGGGCGAGCACCGGATGGTGTTCGACGCCAAGGCCGTGGAGCAGATGGTCGACTTCACCATGCGCCGGATGTACGGCTGACGGACGGCCCACCCCGGGAGAGGAGCCCCGCGCTCCTTCGTCACCACATAGTTCAAGTTTCAACTTGCTTGTTGTTGAGGATTGAACTATTCTCGTGGACGTAGGCCAGAGAACCCCCCTCGAAGGAGGCCGACATGCCCGCCGTGACCGTCGACAACCCGCTGACCCTCCCGCGCGTCACCACGCCGGACCAGACCGTCGCCACCCCGCGGCCGGTGCTCACCGTCGCCACCGCCCCCGAGGGCTTCGAGGGCGAGGGCTTCCCGGTCCGCCGCGCCTTCGCCAAGATCAACCAGAAGTACCTCGACCCGTTCATCATGATGGACCAGATGGGCGAGGTGGACTACGCGGCCGGCGAGCCGAAGGGCACCCCCTGGCACCCGCACCGCGGCTTCGAGACCGTCACCTACATCATTGACGGAACGTTCATCCACCGGGACTCGCACGGCGGTGGCGGCACGATCACCGACGGCGACACCCAGTGGATGACCGCCGGCTCCGGCCTCCTGCACATCGAGACCCCGCCGGAGTCCCTGGTGCGGTCCGGCGGCCTCTTCCACGGCCTCCAGCTGTGGGTGAACCTGCCCGCCTCGGACAAGATGATCACCCCGAAGTACCAGGACATCCGCGGCGGCAGCGTCAAGCTGCTCGGCTCCGAGGACGGCGGCGCGCTGCTCCGGGTGATCGCCGGCGAGCTGGACGGCCACCAGGGCCCGGGCACCACCTTCACCCCGATCACCATGATCCACGCGTCGGTCAACCCCGGCGCCCAGGTCACCCTGCCCTGGCGCGCCGACTTCAACGCCCTCGCCTACGGCCTCGCGGGCAACGGTTCGGCCGGCGCCGAGCGCCGTCCCTTCCACCGGGGCCAGGCCGTCGTCTTCGGCGACGGCGACTCGATCACCATCCGCGCCGACGAGAAGCAGGACTCCCGCGACAACAACTTCGAGGTGGTCCTCCTCGGCGGCCTCCCGATCCGCGAGCCCGTCGCCCACTACGGCCCGTTCGTGATGAACAGCCACCGCGAACTCCAGCAGGCCATGGAGGACTTCCAGGCCGGCCGCCTCGGCACCATCCCCACCGACGCCCACTGACGCCCGCGGACACCCACGGACGTCGGCACACCCGAAGGGCCCGGACCGCTACGGTCCGGGCCCTTCGCCATGTTCGTACCGGAAGCCTCCGGAGTCCCATCCTCCCCTTGTCGCACGGGTGTTGACACCTGCTCCGAGCGTCTCCCCATAATGTCGATTGGTCTGAACCATTGGCCAAATTGGTCGAGACCACCACGGGAGGAAACCCACCATGCGCCGTACCGTCCGGCGGCTCGCCGTACTCGCCGTACTCGCCTCGACACCGCTGATCGCCCTGACCGGTGCCACCGCGGCCGAGGCCCGGCCGACCATCGACACCAGCTCGTACTCCGTCTACGACGGGACGGGCACCTGCTCGATCAACGTGCACTTCTACTACAGCTCGCACTGGTACGTGCAGTACGACCTGATCAACCACGGCAACGGGACCCAGGGCTGCGAAGCCGGCGCGTACACCAGCGACCAGGGCTGGGTCGGCCACATCACCGGCGGCAGCTTCTCCACCAGCGACGACCCCTCCCGCTACGTGCAGCCGTGGGTGCAGAAGGTCGGCGACTCGTCCAGCTTCCGCTGGGGCCAGAACCGCTGACCCGCACCACCCACCCCGCACCACCCGGGCAGCACCGCCTGAGCAACACCGCCCGGGCAGCACCGCCTGAGCAGCGCCTCCGCCGGCTACAGCAACGCGTAGACGGCGGAGGCGTCGTCATGGGTCTTGCCGCGCGGCCAGCGCTCGCAGCCCGCGTCCGCCCGCTCCACCTCGCGGACCTGGGCGATCAGCTCACCCGGACCGGACTCGGCGAGCAGCTGCAGCACGTCCCCCCAACTGCCCAGCCCGAAGCGCTCGGTGTAGCGCGAGGCGCCGTCGGTGAGGGCGGCCAGCGCGTGCAGCCGGTCCAGCCGGACGAAGCCGGTCTCGGCGTGCTCGGCGGCCCGCGGACTGGCGGCGGCGATCCACGGCCCGGTGCCCCGGTTCCGGGCGGCGCGCACCGCCAGCGCGTACTCCAGGTGCAGCGCGGCCCGCTCGGCCGACCCCGGGACGGTCGCCCAGACCTGGCGGCGCAGCCCCTCCCCGCCGGGGAAGCGCTGGTTGTCGCCGATCACCTTGGGCGGGCCGTCCTTGAACTCCAGCACCAGCAGCGAGTCCCCGAGCACCAGGTACTCCAGCGACTCGCCGTGCCGCCGGGCCGCGACCACCATCGCCGCGGGCGTGTTGGCGTGGCCGAGGTCGCAGCGGCCGCCGTGCAGCGCGGCCGTCTCCACGATGGCGTCGGCCAGGCACTCGGCGATCGAGCGGTCCACCCGGTCGGTCAGCCGGGCGAGCAGGTGCACCCCCAACCGGCGGACGTACCAGGCGGTTCCGTGCCGGCACCCGGACTCCAGACCGGCCGGCGAACTGGCGCCGTCCAGCAGGACCAGCGCCTCCGGCGAGGCCGCCGCGAAGTCCTCGCTCTCGCGGTCGGGCCGCCGTGCTTCCCCTGCGAGCTGTAGCTGCATCCCGACAGTGTGGCCGCCACCCCCGGCCCGCGCCCAGACCCCTGCGCCGGTGTGGCGCGGGCCGGGGCCGGTTTCCGGTGGCAGCCGGGGCGATTCGGCCATACCGTCGGATAACGACTGGACAATTCGGCCAATCAGGGCCGTCCAGGTTTGGCACCACCTTCGGGTGCCCGGGCGGCCCGGGACTGACGAGGAGCGGAAGATGTTCTGGCAGTTCATCGTGTTGCTCGCCGCCGCGCTCGGCTTTCCGACCGCCGCACTGTTCTTCCTGATCGGCGGACCGCGCTTCCCCGACGAGCGGCGCGGCCCCGACGCGTAACCCCCGGGCCGGACAAGGCCTACGCGCGCCAGGCCGGGTCGCGGCCGAGCAGCGCCAGCGCCCGCTCGAACCGCCCCGCACCGCCGCCGGGCGCCCGCCCCGGTCCGAACGGCCGGCCGGGCCCCCGGAACTCCGGGGTGTCCGGGACGGCCCCGGTCACCGCCAGCAGCGCGCCCGCCAGCTCCTCGTCGCCGTCCACCGCCGCGACCAGCCGCCCGGTGCCGCCGAGCGCCGCGGCGACGTCCCAGCCGTGCACCAGGGTGTCCAGCAGGTGGAAGCCGACGGCCAGGTCGAGCGGGAACGGCTCGTCGGCACGGAGTTCGGGCAGCCAGAGCGCCCGCCCGGCGGCGGCCGCCTCCCGGAAGGCGGCGATGAGGTCGGCGCCGCTGCGGCGGAAGTCCTCCGCCGGGTCGGCACCCGGTGGGGCGTCCGCGAACAGCGACAGGTCCGGACCGGCGCCCCGGGCGGCCGCGGCGAAGCCCCGGTGCTGGCCGACGCAGTGCGCCAGCAGCGCACCCAGGGTCCACCCCTCGCACGGGGTGGGCCGGCCCAGCTGCTCCGGCCGGACGGCGGCCACCACCTCGACGGCCGACGCCACGGCCCGCGCGTGCAGTTCGACGATCCTCATGCGGCCGCGACCCCCGTTCCGGCGGCGACGAATCCGATCACCTGGTCCACCACGGCCGGTTCCGCGACGATCCGGCGGTGGCCGAGCCCCCGGGTGACCACCAGGTCGAGCCGCTCCCCGTACGCCCGCTTCAAGCGGTGCGCCTGGCCGAGCGGCACCACGTCGTCGCCCTCGTCGTGCAGCACCAGGACCGGCAGCCCGATCTCCGCCGCCCGGCGCGCGGCGTCGTACCGCTCCCAGACCCCGGCGTCCCCGGCGAACAGGTCCTGTTCGATGCGGCGGCGCAGCGCCCGCTCGACGGTGGCGTCCAGGCCCAGTCCGGCGCAGAAGGCGGCCGGGAAGAAGCCCACCTCGGACACCCCGGACACGGCCGCCAGCCGGCCCGCCCGCAGGCCGTCGCCGAGCGCGCCGAAGGCCGCGCAGACGCCCAGCGAGTGCGCCACCACGGCCTCGAACGGCCCGTACCGGTCCTGGAGCCGCAGCGCCAGTTCGCGGTACTCCAGCACGCTGGTGGCGCGTCCGCCGGAGTCGCCGTGGCCCGGCGCGTCGAAGGCCAGGACGCTCAGGCCGAGGGCGCGCAGCCGGGGGACGAAGGGCGCGAAGCGGGACGCCCGGGAGCGCCAGCCGTGCAGCAGCAGGACGGGCCGTTCGCCACTGCCCCAGCGGTAGCCGACCACGGGTCCGCCGTCGACGGCGAGCGGTTCGCGGGCCGCCCCGTGGTGGACCTCCCGCTCGGCGGGCCGGACCGGGCTGCGCCGCAGCGGGCGCCGGAAGAGTTCGAAGGCCGCCCGGCCGGCCAGGCCGGGGGCGATCCGGGCGGTGGGGTTGAGGGCGGTGCGGATCAGTGCCTGGGCCGGGTCCATCGGGTCTCCCCTGCTCTCTGCGTGCTGCGCTCCCTGGGCCTTGCTCCTTGCTCGGGGCGAGATATTAGCACGACCGTTCGTGCAGTTTTCAGACCACCGCCGGACCGCCGCCCCCACGAACCGACCCACTACCCTGGGCGACACCCCACCGCGACGAGGAACGAGGGCGCACCATGGCCGCACCGACCACGGACGGACGGGTCCTGCGCGGGGAGGAGACCCGCCGGGCCGTCCTGCGCCGCGCCGTCGGGATCGCCTCCGTCGAAGGCCTGGACGCGCTGTCCATCGGCCGCCTCGCCACCGACCTCGGACTCAGCAAGAGCGGCGTCTTCGCCGGCTTCGGCTCCAAGGAGGAGCTCCAGCTCGCCACCGTCCGCGCCGCCCGCCGGATCTTCGCCGACGCCGTCCTCACCCCGGTCGCCGAGATCCCGCCCGGCCTCGCCCGGGCCCGCGCGCTCTGCGAGAGCTGGCTCGCCTACTCCCGCACCCGGGTCTTCCCCGGCGGCTGCTTCTTCTACCAGGTCACCGCCGAGTTCGACGCCCGCCCCGGCGCCGTCCGGGACGCCCTGGCCGGCTGCGCCCGGGAATGGCACGGCACCGTCGTCGAAGCCCTCGCCGGGGCCCGCGGCACCGGCGCCCTGCGCCCCGACGCCGACCTCGACGACCTCGCCTTCGCGCTGATCGCCGTCCTGGAGGCGGCCAACGCCCAGGCCGTCCTGCACCAGGACGACGCCCCCTACCAGCGGGCCGGCCGCCTCCTGCCGGGCCTGCTCCGCACCGCCGCCACCGACCCGGCCGACCCCGCGCTCGCCTGAGCCGCCACCCCGTACCCCCCGCTACCCCGTACCCGCCGCTACCCCAACGCCCGCTGCCCCAACGCCCGCTCCAGCACGGCGGCCCCGGCGAGCAGCCGCTCGTCCGCCCCCGCCGCGCCGACCAGTTGGAGACCGAGCGGCAGCCCGTCCGCCGTCCGGCCGGCCGGCAGGCTCACCGCGGGCAGACCGAGGAAGCTCCACGGCAGCGACATCACCCCGTTCCCGGTGTCGTGCAGGCCCTCCGGCGCCCCGCCGGTCGCCGAGGGCGCCAGCCACAGGTCCACCCCGGCGGCGGCCGCCGCCCCGGCCACCCGCTCCCGCAGCCCCTCCCGGAACCGCAGCGCGGCCGCCCGGTCCACCGCCGCGACCCCCTGCCCGACCCGGATGCTCGCCACCGTCTCCGGCCGGTACAGCCCGCCGAAGCGGGCGAACCAGTCGGCGTGGCTGCGGGCCAGCTCGAACCGGTTGACGACCTGCAACTGCCGCACCACCTCGGCGAAGTCGGGGAACAGCGGCACCCTGCGCACCGTCACCCCGGCCCGGACCAGCCGTGCCACCTGCTCCTCGAAGGCCCGCCGCGCGGCCGGCTCCGCCCGCTCCAGGTACGGCCCGTCCGGCACCCCGCACACCGGGGCCGCCGCCTCCCCCTCCCCGGGCCGCCAGTCCTCGCACAGCAGCGGGGCCACCAGTGCCGCGCCCGCCGGATCGGCGGTGAACACGCCCAGGGTGTCGAAGCTCGGCGCGTTCGGGACCACGCCCGCGAACGGGATCCGCCCGTACGTCGGCCGGAACCCCACCACCCCGCAGTACGCGGCCGGCCGGATCACCGAACCCACCGTCTGGGTGCCGATCGCCAACGCCACCAGCCCGGCCGCCACCGCCGCCGCCGACCCGCTGCTCGAACCGCCCGGGGTGTGCCCCGGCCGGTGCGGATTGCGGGTCGGGCCCGGGGCGGTCGCGGCGAACTCGGCGGTCACCGTCTTGCCCGCGACCATCGCCCCCGCCGCCAGCAACCGGTCCACCACCACGGCCTGCGGCCCGGCCAGCACACCCGGCGGCAGCGCGGACCCCGCGTGCGTGGGCAGGCCGTCCACGTGCACGATGTCCTTGATCCCCACCGCCACCCCGTACAGCGGCGGCCGCCCGGCCGGTTCCGGGTAGCGCGCGGCCAACTCCCTTGCCCGCGCCCGCAGTCGGTCGTGCCGACCGGGCTCCGCCACGAACGCGTGGAGCAGCGGGTCCACCCGCTCGACCCGCGCGCAGAACCGGTCGACGTACTCGGACAACCCGGGCGTGCCGGAGCGCAGCCCCGCGGCCTCGACGGTCAGCGACCGGGGCCGGACCAGCGATTCCTCCATACCGAGCACCGTAGCGCCCGGCCGCTCACTGGTGCTCGGCCGACAGGTACGGCGTCTCGCGCAGGAAGTACGCCCCGCAGGTGTGGCAGCACAGCTCCGGGGTCCGCCCCCAGTCCACCGCCTCCCGCACCGGCGCCCCGGGATCGAGTTCCCGGCCGCACATCGCCACGCTCTGCGACCCCCGGACCACGTGCCACAGCCGCACCCCTCCGGCCTCCCCCTCGGGGCCGAACTCGGCTCGCATCTGGTGCATCATGCCCCCATCGTCCGGCGGCCCCCACGCCCCGGCAACCGGAGCACCCTGCCTCCCGCCCCCGCCCGGGAGCACCGGCACCCCACCCCGGTAGGGTACGCGGGCGAACCAGTGCCGACGGCCCGCGCCGAAGCCTCAAATCGCCCAAAACCACCTGTATTTCGCCCAAAGATGGAGCTAGTCGCGTGCGCTCTTCCCGCCTTCTCGCCGCCTCCGCGCTGACGGCACTCGCCCTCTGCGCCACGGCCGGCGCCGCCACCGCGAGCGCCGTCGGGATCACCTCCCCGACCCCGGCCCCGACCGGCACCACGACCGCGACCACCGCCCCGAGCACCCCGGCCCCCGGCACCCCGGCGCCGAGCACCCCCGCGACCGGCACGCCGAGCGCCCCGGTCACCCCCACCGTCAAGCCGGTACCGAAGCCGACCGTCGACAACCGGTGCCACGGCGGCGTCTACCAGAGCGCCCTGCTCAAGGCCACCGGCACCGGCCTGTACGGGACCACCCTGGTCAAGGGCGGACCGGCCGCCGAGGTCACCGTGACCTGGGAGAACAAGAGCGGCGTCGACCTGCCCGTGGTCCACAACTCCCTGTACGTCACGGACGAGTTCGACGGCAACGTCCCGGTCCAGTGGAGCACCGCGTTCTTCGACGTCCAGCTGAACACCGGCGACGGCTGGAAGCCCGCGCAGCTCAACGACCGGAGCCTCATCACGCCCGAGTTCAAGCTGGCCAAGGGCGAGAAGCTCACCTACAAGGTCCGGATCGCCGCCACCGCCAAGGCCCCGGTCGGCCGCTACGGCGCCAACTACGAGGCCGGCTCGGACGCCTTCGACAACGACAAGGTCCCCACCCCGGCCAACAACAAGCCCCAGGCCTGCACCCAGTTCCTCGACGACTACCTGGGCGAGTTCCACGTCGCCGAGGCCGGTGGCGCCACCACCGCGGCCACCGTGCCCGCCGCCGTGTCCGCCACGGCCTCCGCCTCCCCGTCGGCCGGCCCGCACCTGGCCGAGACCGGCAGCTCCTCCAACACCCTGCCGATAGCCCTCGGCGGCGCCGCCGTCCTGGCCGCGGGCGCCGGTACCCTGTTCGTCCTGCGCCGTCGCAAGGCGGGCGCGCACAGCTGATCCCGCGTGAAATGAACCGAGGGGCGCGGACAACCGTTCGGGCCCCTCGGTGGTCTTCCGGGAGAGCGACACCCGACCCCACCGCTGGAGCCCGCCGATGCGTCCCGCCCGCCTTCCCGCCGCCTGCACCCTGCTCGTGCTCACCGCCGGTCCGGCCGCCCTCGCCACGGTCCCCGCGTTCGCCTCCGACACCCCGACCACCGCCCCCGCGACGCCCACCGGGGCACCCACCGGGACGCCTTCCGAGACCGCGACGCCGACCCCGGTGCCGACCGCCCCCGCCGACTGCCCGGAAGGCACCACCGCCGACCCGATACCGGCCACCGGCGGCACCGGCACCCCGGGCGAACTCGCCGTCACCTTCACCAACACCAGCACCGCCACGGTGAAGCAGCTCGCCACCACCGTGGCCCTCGCCGACGGCAGCGGCAGCCTCCCGCTGGAACTGCGCGCGGGCGCCGGAGCCTGGAAGCCCCTCGCCGTCACCGGCACCCCGGTCGACACCGGCGCCTACCAGGTCCCCCAGGGCCAGCGGCTCACCCTCCAGGTCCGGCTCGCCGCCGGCACCCCGCGCGGCGACCACCGCCTCACCTTCACCGCCAGGTCCGAGGTCCTCCCGAGCGGCTCCGCCCCGGCGAAGAAGTACACCTGCCCCCAGCTCACCGCCGCCTACACCGGCACCCTCACCCCCGCCGACCACGCCCAGCCCGCCACCGGCACCACCCCCACCCACCTCGCCGACACCGGCGCCGGCACCGCCACCCGCCCCCTCGCCATCGCCGGCACCACCGCCCTCCTCCTCGGCACCACCCTCCGCCTCCTCACCCGCCGCCGCCCCACCACCGACTGACGGGCACCCGCCCGGACACGCTCAGGACGCAGCGCGCAGCAGCGCGCCGTCCTGCCACTTGAGGATCTTGTCGAAGCTCACGATGGCCCCGCGGAGCGGGTGGTTGCGGAGTTGGACGTGGTCGGTGAGGGCGTGGATGAGGAAAAGGCCGCGGCCGGATTCGGCGGTGAGGTCGGGGAGGGTGTCGAGGTCGACCGGGCGGAGGGTGGGGGCCGCGGGGCGGTGGGGGAGGACGTGGGTGTCGTAGGGGTGGCCGTCGCGGCGGGGGCGGTGGGCGGTGAGGACGCGGGCCGGGACGGTGGCGCGGCCGCGGCGGGGGCGGCGGGGCGCGTGGCCGGCCGGGGCGGGGGCGGCCGGGCGGCGGGCGGGCGGGGCGCTGGGCGCGGGCAGGCCGGGGCCGGAGTCGGTGACCTCGATCCGCAGCCGGTCGCCGTTGATGGCGGCGGTGACCTGGAAGCCGTCGTCGGGCCGGCCGGTGGCGCCGTGTTCGACGGCGTTGGCGCAGGCCTCGGTGAGGGCGACGCCGAGGTCGTCGGCGATCTGGGGGTCGACGCCCGCGGTCGCCATGGCACCGAGCAGGATGCGCCGGGCCAGCGGAACGCTGGCCGGGTCGCGCTTGAGGTGCAGAGTCCACCAGATGTCCACGGGAGGTCCCTCCTGGCTGCGGCTCCACATACAACTAGGTATCTCCGGGCGATTCGGCGGTGAACCGTGCCCGGGGGCGGCTACCGCCCGTTCGGCGGATGGACTGGGGACGGGGTCTGTGCCGAAGGGCGCATGCGGTGGGGTGCACGCCGCGGCCGAACGGGGCATTCGTAGGGATTTCCCACCCTGCCCGTGTCGGCGGTGTACGCGATGAGATGATGGCCCGGCCATGACTGCCCTCCCCGCCGCCCCGTTCCAGGGCACCCCTGTCTTCGAGCGAGCGCAGCCGGCTCGGCCGGTGGGGGCCGCCTGGGACCTGCGGCTTGCCCGGGCGGTCCCGTTCGCGCTGGTGTGCACGCTGATAGCGGCCGCCGGGCACGCGCTGGCGGGTGGCGGGAACGTGCCGCCGGTCGCGCTGGCGACGGGCTTCGCCGCGGTGCTGGTGCTCGCGGTGGCGTGCGGCGGGCGGGAGCGTTCGCTGGTGGCCATCTCCGGTGCGCTGGGCGCGGGTCAGCTGGGGCTGCACTGCCTCTTCCACGGCCTGGGCGGCCACGGGATGCACGACGGCGTGCCGATGAGCGTGCCGCAGGCGGCCGGGCGGCTGATCTGCAACGAGGCCCGGCCGGGCACCCTGGTGGGCCTGCCCGCCGGCACCTCGCCGGAGCAGCTGGTCTCCTCGGCGGGTCTGGACCCGCACGCGTACGCCGCCGTGCCCTGGTGGCAGCAGGGCGGAGTGCTGGGGATGACGCCGTCGATGCTGGCCGGGCACCTGGCCGCCGCGCTGGTGGCGGGCTGGTGGCTGCGGCGCGGCGAGGCGGCGCTGTGGCGGCTGCTGCGGGTGGCGGCGTCGGCGGCCCGGGAGCACTGGGCGGAGCCGCTGCGCTCGGCGCTGGTGCTGGTGGCCGCGTTGCTGGGCGGTCTGTTCGGCGTGGCCGGTCCGGTCCGCCGGTTCGGTGCGGGGGGCGGCGGGAGCCGGCTGCCCGCGGGCGCGGTGCTGCGGCACAGCGTGGTGCGGCGCGGGCCGCCGTGCGGGGCCTTCGCGTACTGATCCGGCGTTGGCGCGCACCCCGAGGAGGGGTGTCGGCCGACCGGGTGCGGTGCGCGGTGTCCGGGCCGTTCCGTCCGTCCACGGCGACGGCGGCCCCTGGTCCTGCCCCCCACGTCCGCGCGTGCAGCCCGCCGCCGAGAGCGGCGGTCACGTGCCGAGCTCCGATCGGAGACCCCCCATCATGCGTTCCCTTCCCACCCGCCGTCTCGCCGCCGTCGCCCTGACCGCCGCCGCCTCGGTGGTGGCGCTGGCCGGCCCCGCCTTCGCGCACGTCACCGTGAACCCGGGTTCGGCCGCGCAGGGCGGCTACACGGCCGTCGACTTCCGGGTGCCGAACGAGAGCGACACGGCGAGCACGGTGAAGCTGGAGGTCAACCTGCCGCTGGACCACCCGCTGGCCTCGGTCCGGACCCTGCCGCTGCCGGGCTGGACGGCCGCCGTCGAGAAGGCCAAGCTCGACAAGCCGATCAAGGTGCACGGCAGCGACGTCAACGAGGCCGTCTCCAAGATCACCTGGACCGCCGACCCGGGCACCAAGATCGCCCCCGGCCAGTTCCAGGAGTTCCGGGTCTCGCTCGGCCCGCTGCCGACCGACGCCGACAGCATGGTCTTCAAGGCCCTGCAGACCTACGACAACGGCGACGTGGTCCGCTGGATCGACGAGGCCGCGGCCGGCCAGCCCGAGCCGGCCCACCCGGCCCCGGCCCTCAAGCTCACCAAGGCCGCCGGTGACGACCACCACGGCGCCTCCGCCACCGCCTCCCCGGCCGCCGGCGCCCACGGCGACAGCTCCGACCACGCCGCCTCCGCCGGCGACGCCAAGTCCAGCGACGGCACCGCCCGCACCCTCGGCGTGGTCGGCATCGTCGTCGGCGTGATCGGCACCGCCGTCGGCGTGCTCGGCCTGCGCCGCAGGAACAGCGGCTCCGCCTCCTGACCCCTCGCCGGCGGGGCCGTACCCCTCCCGGTACGGCCCCGCCGGCGGTCCACCGCGTCCGATCGGAACCACCATGCCCCGCACCGCCCGCTCCACCCGACTGGCCGGCGCCGCCGCCCTCGCCCTGGCCGCCGCGCTGACCCTGTCCGCCTGCGGCTCCTCCGGCGGCGGCGGTTCGACCGCCGCCAAGGTGACCCAGCAGAAGGAGGACACCCCGTACCAGGGCACCAAGCTGGCCAGGAACTTCGAGAAGCCGGACCTCCAGCTGACCGACACCTCCGGCCAGCCGTACGACCTGCGGCAGCAGACCAACGGCAGGGCCACCCTGCTGTTCTTCGGCTACACCAGCTGCCCGGACGTCTGCCCGACCACCATGGGCGACATCGGGGTCGCGATGAAGGCCCTCCCGGCGGAGGACCGGAAGAAGGTCAACGTCGTCTTCGTCTCCACCGACCCCCAGCGCGACACCCCCAAGGTGCTGCGCACCTGGCTGGACTCGATGGGCACCGACTTCATAGGCCTCACCGGCGACCTGGCGAAGGTGAAGACCGCGGCCAAGTCGCTCGGCATCATGATCGAGGACCCGGTGGTCAACGCGGACGGCACCGTCACCTCCACCCACGGCGCGCAGGTGCTGGCCTTCCTCCCCTCGGACGACAAGGCGCACGTGCTCTACATGAGCGGCACCGAGGAGAAGACCTACGAGCACGACCTGCCGCTGCTCGCCAAGGGGGTCGCGGCGTGATGGCGGCGAACCGACGGTTCCGCCGCTCGGCCCTGGCCGGGGCGGTGCTGGCGACGGTCCTCGGCGGCGGCGCGATACTCGCCGCCTGCGGGACGGGCGGCCCGGGCGGCGGCCCGTCGGACGCCGGTCCGGCGAAGCTGAGCGTGGCCGACTCCTACATCCCGCTGCCCCCGGCGGGCGGGATGGGCGCCGGCTACCTGACCGTCCGCAACGACGGCGGGCCGGACCAGCTGCTCAAGGTCACCAGCCCCGCCGCCGGGTCGGTCACCATGCACCGCTCGACCGCCTCGACCATGGAGCAGGTCAACAGCCTGGACGTGCCCGCGCACGGCGCGCTGCAGCTCGCCCGCGGCGGCACCCACCTGATGATCATGGACTGGCAGAAGGCCCCCGCCCTGGGTGACGAGCTGGAGCTCGACCTGACCTTCGCCAAGTCCGGCACCATCTCCGTCAAGGTGCCGGTCAAGGAGCTCACCTACCGCCCCGGCCAGAGTTAGGGGACCCGCCAGCATGGAGAAGGCCGCCCACCCCCGCAGCGCGTCACGGCCGCCGGCCGCGCGCCGCCGGAGCGTCCCGCCGCGCATCGCCGCGGCGCTGGGAACGCTCGGCACGCTGCTCGCGCTGATGCTCGCCGGCGCCGCCCCGGCGTCCGCGCACGCCACCCTGGACTCCACCGACCCGTCGCAGAACTCGGTGGTCGCCACCGCCCCGCCGGCGGTGACCCTGACCTTCAGCGAGGCGGTGTCGCTGTCGAGCGACTCCGTCCGGGTGCTCGACCCGGCCGGCAAGGCCGTGGACACCGGCAACCCGGCGCACGCCGACGGCAAGGGCAACACCGCCCGGGTCGGCCTCAGCAGCGGCCTAGCCAACGGCACGTACACCGTCGCCTGGCGGGCCGTCTCGGAGGACTCCCACCCGGTCGGCGGGGCGTTCACCTTCTCCATCGGCGCACCCTCGGACACCTCGGTGTCCACCACCGCGCTGCAGGGCGCCAAGGCCGACGGCCTGGTCGCCGCCCTGTACGGCACGGGCCGCACCGTCGCGTACGCCGCCTTCGCGCTGCTCGCCGGGGTCGCCGCCTTCGTCCTGGTCTGCTGGCCGGCCGGCGCCGCCCGGCGCCCGGTGCAGCGGCTGCTGATGACCGGCTGGACGGCGCTGCTGGCCTCGACCGTCGCGGTGCTGATGCTGCGCGGCCCGTACGAGCGCGGCTCCGGCGTCGGCCAGGCCCTCGACCTGTCGCTGGTGCGCGCCACCCTGGACGAGCGGATCGGCACCGCACTGGCGGCCCGGCTGCTGCTGCTCGCCGCGGCCGGGATCTTCCTGTCGCTGCTGGTCGGGCAGTTGGGGCAGCCGCCCAAGCCGGTCGCGACCGCGGGCCCGGGCTCGGCCTCAGACACGGACGCGGACGCGGAACCGCACGACGACGACACCGAGGCCGCCGAGCTGCACGAGCTGGAGCAGCGGGCCGCCGCACGGCCGCAGCGCGAGGCCCGGATCGGCCTGGGCGTGGCCGGACTGGTGCTCGCGGTGGCGCTCTCCGCGACCTGGGTCGGCGCCGACCACGCCTCGGTGGGCATCCAGGTCTGGCTGGCCCTGCCGTTCGGAATCCTGCACCTGATCGCAATGGCGCTCTGGCTGGGCGGGCTGGCCTCGCTGCTGGTCGCGCTGCGCGAGGGCGTCGGCGCCGAGGTGGTGGACCGCTTCTCCCGGATCGCCTTCGGCTCGGTGGCCGTGCTGGCCGTCACCGGGGTCTACCAGTCCTGGCGGGGCCTGGGCAGTTGGAGCGCCCTGACCGGCACCGAGTACGGGAAGCTGCTGCTGGTGAAGACCGGCTGCGTGGTCGTGATGCTGGGCGTCGCCTGGATCTCCCGCAGCTGGCTGGCCCGGCTGCGCTCGGCCCCGGCCGAGGCGGCGGAGGTCGAACGGGCCGAGGTGCCCGAGCCGGTCGGCGCCGTCGCGCACGGCGAAGACCCGGTCCGGCGGGCCCAGTTGGAACGGCAGCGGGCCGCCGCGCGCACCGCCGGCCGCGAGCGCGGGCTGACCCCGACCAGGGCCGGGCTGCGCCGCTCGGTGCTGGTGGAGGCGCTGGTCGCGGTGGCGGTGCTGGTGGTCACCACGATGCTCACCAACTCCCCGCCCGGGCGGGTCGCGGGCGAGGTCAAGGCGGCCGGCAACGCCGCCCCGGCGGCGGCCGGATCGGCGCCCGCCCCGCAGACCGAGCCCGGCCGCACGGTGGAGCTCAAGCTGCCGTACGACACCAAGGGCCGGACGCCGAACGCCAAGGGCACCGCGACCGTCACCCTCAACCCGGCCCGGACCGGCCCGAACGAGGTCAAGCTCGCGCTGGACGGCGCGGACGGCAAGCCGGTGGACGTCCCCGAGGTGCAGCTGGCCTTCACCCTGCCGGACCGCGACCTCGGCCCGCTGCCGGTCGCGCTCACCGCGGAGGGCACCGGGCGCTGGAGCGGCACCACCCAGCTCCCGCTGGCCGGCACCTGGGTGGTCTCGGTGCAGATCCGCTCCTCGGACATCGACCAGACCACCCCCACCCAGCAGTTCAAGATCGGATGAGCGCGGTGGAGCACGACGAGACGACGAGCCCGGCGGGCTTCACCCGCCGCGCCCTGCTCGGCACGGCCGGCGCCGGACTGCTGGTCGGCGCCGGGGCGGGCGCGGCCGGGGCGGTCGCCTACGACGACCGGCCGGGCGCCGGGGCGGGGGCGTCCGGCGGCGGGGCCGGCGCGCTCGGCGCAGGCCGGGTGCCGTTCCGCGCCGAGCACCAGGCCGGCATCCTCGAACCCGCCCAGGCCCGCGTCCAGTTGGCCGCCTTCGACCTGGTCGACGGGGCCGGCCGGGACGGGCTGCGCGCCCTGCTGCGGCGCTGGACCGGGGCGGTCGAGCGGCTGACCGCCGGGGAGCCGGCCGCGGAGTTCGACAACCAGGTCGCCCTGGACGCCGGGCCCTGCTCGCTCACCGTCACGCTCGGCTTCGGCGCCGCGCTGTTCGACAAGGCCGGGCTGGCCGACCGCCGCCCGGCCGCCCTCGAACCGCTGCCCGCCTTCACCGGCGACGCGCTGGACCCGGCGCGCGGCGACGGCGACCTGTTCGTCCAGATCGGCGCCGACGACGCGCTGGTGACGCTGCACGCCCTGCGGACCCTGCAGAAGCTGGCGGCCGGCACGGCGGCCCCGCGCTGGCAGTCGGCCGGCTTCGCCCGCACCCCCGGCGCCGCCGCCCGCCCGGTGACCGGGCGCAACCTGATGGGCCAGATCGACGGCACCAACAACCCCAGGCCCGGCGAGGACGGCTTCGCCGCCAAGGTGTTCTGCGCCCCGGGCGGGGACCAGCCGGCCTGGCTGGCCGGGGGCTCGTACCTGGTGTTCCGGCGGATCCGGATGCTGCTGGACCACTGGGAGGAGCTGCCGGTGGACCGCCAGGAGCGGGTGATCGGCCGGCGCAAGTCGGACGGTTCGCCGCTGAGCGCGCCGGCCGGCTCGGGCGAGGGCACCCCGGTGGACCTCGCCGCCCAGGGCCCAGACGGCGCTCTCGCCGTCCCCGCCGACGCCCACGTCCGGGTCGCCGCCCCGGCGGGCAACGGCGGGGCGGCGATGCTGCGGCGCGGCTTCTCGTACCACGACGGGGCGCTGCCGGACGGCTCGCCGGACGCCGGCCTGCTCTTCCTCGCCTTCCAGGCCGACCCGCGCAGGGGCTTCACCCCGGTGCAGCGCAAGCTCTCCCGGGGCGACGGGCTGTCCCGCTTCCTCCGGCACGAGGCGAGCGGGCTGTACGCCGTCCCCCCGGGGGTGCCGGCCGGGGGCTACCTGGGGCAGCAACTCCTGGACGGGTAGCGCCCGCGCGCGAGGAGCGGTCCCGGCCACCGGAACGCGGTCATGCCGGAGCCGCGGACTCGTTATGGTGACTGCTTCGGCACCACCCCGCTCGGGCAGCACCCGGCTCGGGCACCACCCCCCTGGCAACGGAGGCGTCATGTCGGCCACCCGCTACACCTACCTCGGCCCGGCCGGCACCTTCACCGAGGCGGCGCTGCACACCCTGCCCGAGGCGGCGACCCGGGAGCTGGTGCCGCTGTCCTCGGTGGCGCTGGCGCTGGAGGCGGTGCGCGCCGGGGAGGCCGCCGGGGCGTTCGTGCCGATCGAGAACTCGGTGGAGGGCGCGGTCACCGCGACCAACGACGAACTGGCCGCCGGCGCACCGCTGATGATCTACCGCGAGGTGCTGCTGCCGATCACCTTCGCGCTGCTGGTGCGGCCGGGCACCGAGCTGTCCGGGGTCAAGACGGTGACCAGCCACCCGGTGGCCCAGCCGCAGGTGCGCAAGTGGCTGGCGGCCAACCTGCCGGACGCGGTCTGGGAGTCGGCCGCCTCCAACGCGGACGGCGCCCGGCTGGTCGCCGAGGGCCGGTACGACGGGGCGTTCGCGGGCGAGTTCGCGGCGCCGATCTACGGGCTGGACCCGCTGGTCAAGGAGATCGCGGACGCCCAGAGCGCGACCACCCGGTTCGTGCTGGTCGGCCGTCCGGGGCGGGTCTCCTCGCCGACCGGGGCGGACAAGACCTCGATGGTGGTCTGGCTGCCGGACGACCACCCGGGTGCGCTGCTGGAGCTGCTGCAGGAGTTCGCGGTGCGCGGGGTGAACCTGATGCGGATCGAGTCCCGGCCGACCGGCGAGGGGCTGGGCAGCTACTGCTTCCTGATCGACTGCGAGGGGCACCTGTCGGAGCGGCGGGTGGCCGAGGCGATGATGGGGCTCAAGCGGATCAGCCCGCAGGTCCGGTTCCTCGGCTCCTATCCGCGCGCGGACCGGCAGGTGTCCAAGCACCGGCGGCCGGGCACGTCGGACGAGGATTTCACCGCGGCGGCGGACTGGCTCTCCCGGGCACTCGACGGGCGCGGGGACATCTGATTCCCCGAGGTGGGCCGGCTCCGGACAGCCGAGCGTCATCTCGTGTCTTTCCGACCTTTTCCGACCGTTATCGACCGGCCCGACCGAACGCGGCGGGTGACCGTACCGTCATCCACAGGAACGCCGCGCTCCGGGGGCCACTGTCCACAGGCGTCCCCGCTGTCCACAGCCGGAAGTTATCCACAGGCCTGGGGATGAGTCGACAAACCGGTATAGCCATTGCCCAGAACTGGTCGGACCATCGGTTTGCGTCGCAGAGATGACTTATCGGACCAGAGTCACCCGCTTGCCTGCAAATCACCCGTGCGAGTGCTTCAATTCCCTCACCCGAGAAGGTTCATTGAGGTTTGAAACCTCAATTCCCTGGTTTCGATCAGCGGATCCCGATCCCCGCCCCCCATCCACAGGCCCGGGGCCGGGCCTGTGGATAACCCGCCCCCGGCCTGGGGGCGGACGGTTCTCCACCGGAGTTATCCACAGGAACCGGTGGGTTATCCCCAGGGGAAAACCGGTACCGGTGGAGGAACGGCCGCCCGGTACGCTTGGGCCTGTGATTGACCTTCGCCTGCTTCGTGAGGACCCTGACCGAGTGCGCGCCTCGCAGCGCGTCCGTGGCGAGGACGTCGACATCGTCGACGCCCTCCTCTCCGCCGACGAACGGCGCCGGTCCTCGGGCAGCCGCTTCGACGAACTGCGCAACGAGCAGCGGGTGCTCGGCAAGCAGGTCGCCCAGGCCAAGGGCGACGAGAAGACCGCCCTGCTGCAGCGCACCAAGGAACTGGCCACCGAGGTCAAGGCCGCGGACGCCGAGCAGAGCGCGGCCAAGGAGGAGGCGGACCGCCTGCTCCGCTCCCTGGCGAACCTCATCGACCCGGCCGCCCCGGTCGGCGGCGAGGAGGACTTCGTCACCCTGGAGGAGATCGGCACCCCGCGCGACTTCGCCGCCGAGGGCTTCGAGCCCCGCGACCACGTCGAGCTGGGCCAGCTGCTGGGCGCGATCGACACCGAGCGCGGCGCCAAGGTCGCCGGTGCCCGCTCCTACTACCTGACCGGTCCCGGTGCGCTGCTGGAGCTCGCCCTGGTCAACATGGCGATCGCCCAGGCCACCGCGGCCGGCTTCATCCCGATGATCACCCCGGCCCTGGTCCGCCCGGCCGCCATGGACGGCACCGGCTTCCTCGGCCAGGCCGCCGAGAACGTGTACCACCTCCCCGAGGAGGACAAGTACCTGGTCGGCACCAGCGAGGTCCCGCTGGCGGCGTACCACATGGACGAGATCATCGAGGCCGACAAGCTGCCGCTGCGCTACGCCGGCTACTCGTCCTGCTTCCGCCGCGAGGCCGGCACCTACGGCAAGGACACCCGCGGCATCATCCGGGTCCACCAGTTCGAGAAGGTGGAGATGTTCGTCTTCACCACGCCCGAGGACGCGGAGAACGAGCACCGCCGCCTGCTCCAGTGGGAGAAGGACTTCCTCAACGCGCTGGAGCTGCCGTACCGGGTGATCGACGTCGCCTCCGGCGACCTCGGCTCCTCGGCCGTGCGCAAGTTCGACATCGAGGCCTGGATCCCGACCCAGGGCAAGTACCGCGAGGTCACCTCGACCTCCAACACCACCGAGTACCAGGCCCGCCGGCTGTCGATCCGGATGCGCGAGGACGGCAAGACCCGCCCGCTCGCCACCCTGAACGGCACCCTGGTCGCCGTGCCGCGCACCATCGTGGCGATCCTGGAGAACCACCAGCAGGCCGACGGCTCGGTCGTCGTGCCCGAGGCGCTGCGTCCGTACCTCGGCGGGCGGACCGTCCTCGAGCCGGTCAAGTGACCTCCTCCACCCACCTGATCGGTGGCGACCTGCCCTACCGGCTGGTCGCCACCGACCTCGACGGCACCCTGCTCACCAGCGCGGAAACCGTCTCCGAGCGCACCCGCGCCGCGCTGGCCGCGGCCACCGGCGCGGGCGCGCTGCACATCGTGGTGACCGGCCGCTCGGCCGTCTGGGCCCGTCCGGTCTTCGACGAGATCGGCTACACCGGGATAGCGGTCTGCGGCCAGGGCGCCCAGGTCTACGACGCCGGCGCCCACAAGCTGCTCACCTCGCTCACCCTGGACCGCCGGCTCGCCGCGGTCGCGATCGAGAAGATCGAGGCCGAGACCGGCCCGCTGGCCGTCGCCGCCAACCAGGACGGCCTGGACGGCCAGGTGCTGGCCGGCCCCGGCTACGAGCTGCTGATCGGCTCCGACCTCCCGGTCGTCCGGGCCGAGCGCGGCGAACTCTTCGCCTCCCCGCTCAGCAAGCTCTACATCCAGCACCCCGGGCTGACCGACGACGGCCTCGCCGAGGCCGCCCGGCGCGCCGCCGGCGACCTGGTCGGCGTGGTGATGGCCGGCCCCGGCGTGGTCGAACTGCTGCCGCTGGGCCTGTCCAAGGCCACCGGCCTGGCCGTCGCCGCCCGCCGCCTGGGCGTGCGCGCCGCCGACACCATCGCCTTCGGCGACATGCCCAACGACGTGCCGATGTTCGGCTGGGCGGCGCACGGCGTGGCCATGGCCAACGCCCACGAGGAACTGCTCGCCGTCGCCGACGAGGTCACCGCGGGCAACGACGAGGACGGCGTCGCGGTCGTCCTGGAGCGCCTCTACCCGACGCGCTGAGCGCCCCCCCGGGACACGTTCACGGACGGTTCACCCCCAGTTGTAGGATGACCGGGCAAGCGGTTGTAGGATGACCTATGATCGATGAGCGGTGTGCGAAGGGAGGCCCGGCATGAGCGGCGACGGCAACGGCCTGCAGGCGGCCGGGCGGCGTTCCCTGGTGGACACCGCGATCGACCGGCTGCGCGAGCAGCTGGCCGGCGGAGCCTGGCCGGTGGGGTCGCAGATCCCCACCGAGCACGAGCTGGCCGAGCAGCTGCAGGTCGGCCGCAACACCGTGCGGGAGGCCCTCCGGGTGCTGGTGCACGCCGGGATGCTGGTCTCCCGGCAGGGCGAGGGCACCTTCGTACGGTCCACCAGCGACCCGGCGGCGGTGCTCCGCGGCGTCCAGCGCTCGGGCATCCGGGACGTCCTGGAGGTCCGCGCCGCGCTGGAGACCGAGGCCGCCCGACTGGCCGCGCTGCGGCACACCCCCGAAGACGTCCGGCGGATGCGGGCCGCGCTGGCCCGTGAGGCCGAGGTCTTCGCCCAGCACTCCGAGCGGGCCGGCCGCCAGGCCACCGTCGAGCACGACCTGGAGTTCCACACCGCCATCGTCGAGGCCGCGCACAACCCGGCGCTGGCCGAGGTGTACCGCTACTTCGGCGCCTCCGTGCGCGAGGCGATGACCTCCGCCTTCGGCGACCACGAGATGCCCGAGGCGGTCGTGGCCACCCACGAGGCGCTGGTGGACGCCATCGAGAGCGGCGACCCGGACCGCGCCGAGGCGGCGTGTCGGGCGCTGCTCGCCGAGCCCACCGCGGCCGTCGAGCAGCTCCTCGCGGCCATCGCGGCCCGGAAGTAGGACGGCGCAAGCCCCGCTTCCGCACGCAGCCCCGCTGCCTGCTCCCTCCCGTCCTGCCCTCCCGTCCTGCCCGCGGCCGGTGGAGGCCTCCTCCCGCCGTGCCCGCGCCACCCCCGAGCCCCGGAAAGAACAGCACACCCATGGCCGTCACCCGCGCCCCGCAGCCGGTTGTCACCACTGCCGCCCCGCTCCCCGTCCGCAGCCGGCTGGCCCACCCCGCGCTGCTGCTGACCGGCATCCTGCTGGTCGCGCTGAACATGCGCGCCTGTCTGGCCGCGATCTCCCCGATGGTCGGCGAGATCCAGCGCACCTTCGGGCTGTCCGCCACCGCGGGCGGGCTGATCACCACCATCCCGGTGCTGTTCCAGGGCGTCGGCGCCCCGCTCACCCCCCGGCTGACCCGCCGGTTCGGCACCGAGCGGGTGGTGCTCGGCGCGGTGCTGGTGCTCGGCGCCGGCGTGCTGCTGCGGGTGCTGCCCTCGGTGTTCGCGCTGTACGCGGGCTGCGTGGTGATCGGCGTGGCCATCGCGGTGCTGAACGTGTCGATGCCGGGCCTGGTCAAGCGGGAGTTCCCGGACCGCGCGGCCACCATGACCGGCGTCTACTCGACCACCATGCTGGTCGGCGCCACCCTCGCGGCCGGCACCTCCGTCCCGCTGGAGCACGCGCTCGGCGGCGGCTGGCGGGCCTCGCTCGGCGCCTGGTCGCTGCTCGCGCTGATCGCCGCGGTGGCCTGGCTGCCGCAGGTGCTGCGCTCCCGGCAGGCGAAGGCCGGGGCGGCCGCCCCCGCCCGGGACGACCGGCCCGGAGGGGCCGCCAGGGCCGGCAAGCCGATCGAGGGCATCTGGAAGTCCCCGCTGGCCTGGCAGATCAGCCTGTTCATGGGCATCTCCTCGCTGCTGGTCTACACCCTGGTCGCGTGGATGCCGACCATCCTGGCCGACCACGGCATGGACCGCGGCCAGGCCAGCCTGGTCTTCGCCTACTCCAACCTGGTGCAGGTGGCCGGCGCCTTCCTGGTGCCGCTGATGGCCGGCCGGATGACGAGCCAGCGCGCCCTCGCCGTCACCATGGCCGTCCTGAACGGGCTCGGCATCGCCCTGCTGCTGGTCGCCCCGGTCTCCGGCGCCTGGGTGTCGGCGACCATCCTCGGCCTGGCCCAGGGCGGCTCGCTCGGCCTCGGCCTGGCCTTCATCGTGCTGCGCACCGGCACCGCGGCCGGCGCCGCCCAGCTGGGCGGCATGTCCCAGGCGATCGGCTACCTGGTCGCGGCGGCCGGCCCGGTCGGCGCCGGGGCGCTGCACCAGCTCACCGGCGGCTGGGACGCCACCCTGGTGCTGATGCTGGTGCTGGTCCTGGTGGTCGGCGCGGCCGGTCTCGGCGCCGGACGGAACCGGACCCTGTAGGACGCCCCCGCAACGCCGACCGGGCCCGGACTCCGTGGGAGTCCGGGCCCGGTCGCGCGAGGCGCGGCCTACTCCTCGGCGGCCAGGGTCAGCCCGGCCAGCTTCACCGAGGCCAGCACGGTCGCCCCGACGGCGACCACCAGCAGCAGCGGGACGGCCGCCCCGAGCGACACGTCGGCGCCGATCGCGTTGTCCCCCGCGACCGCCTCGGCGACCGCCCGGCCCCACTGCTGGACGCTCAGCGTGCGGGCGCCCTCGACGAAGTTGCCGATCAGCGACTCCCAGATCAGCGCGTACGCCAGCCCGGCCACCACCGCGTGCCGGGTGACCACGCCGAGCAGCAGGAACAGCGCGCTGTACACGGCCCCGGCGACCAGCACCGCGACGGTGTAGCCGAGCGCCACGCCGTCCTTCGTCCCGTACAGCAGCAGCCCGGCGAGCAGCGTCGGGACGGCGGCGAACACCCAGGTGGTGCCGATCGCGACGGCCAGCTTGGTGGTGATGATCTGCCAGCGCGGCAGCGGCTTGGCCAGCAGGTAGACGATCGAGCCGTCGTCGATCTCGGTGGCGATCACCCCGGTGCCGATCACCAGGCCGAGGATCGGCAGCAGGGTGCCGAGGTCCAGCTGGCCGAGGATCTTGACGGTCAGGCTGTGCGCGTCGCCGCTCGACCCGGCGGCGATCGCCGCGACGATCAGCAGCAGGGCCGGGGCCACCAGCAGCAGCGCGCCGCGGCGGCGGCCGAGCAGGCCGCGCAGGGTCAGCCTGGCGACGGTCGGGTTCATGGTCGGTCGACCCCTTCCTGGGTCCGGTGGGTGGCGCGGGTGGGGCCGGGGGTCATGCCGAGACCAGGTAGGAGAAGACGCTCTCCAGCGACTCGTCCGCCGGGGACACGGTGTACAGCCGGATGCCGGCCTCCCGGGCGACCCTGGGCAGCAGGGTGGTGAAGCCCTGGAAGTTCACCGCCTCGATCCGCAGTGCCCGTTCCCGCTCGTCCACCTCGATGCCGGTGGTCGAGCCGTCGGCGATCAGTGCGGCGGCGAGCCGGCGGTCGTCGCTGGAGCGGACCAGGTAGCGGTGCGGCCGGTCGGTCATCAGCCGCCGGATCCGCCGGAAGTCGCCCGAGGCGGCGTGCCGTCCGGCCACCACCACCTCGATGTGCCGGGCCAGTTGCTCGACCTCCTCCAGGATGTGGGAGGAGAACAGCACCGTCCGGCCGTCCGCGCCGAAGCGGCGCAGCAGCTCCATCAGCTGGAGCCGCTGGCGCGGGTCCATGCCGTTGAAGGGCTCGTCCAGCAGCAGCACGGCCGGGTCGTGGACCAGCGCCGAGGCCATCTTGACCCGCTGCTTCATGCCCTTGGAGTACGTCCCGGTGCGGCGGTCCTTGGCGGGCGCCATCTCGACCAGGTCGAGGGCGCGCCGGGCGGCGGCGCCGGGCTGCGGCAGGCCGTGCAGTTCGGCGTTGGCGAGGACGAACTCCCAGCCGGTCAGGTAGTCGTACATCGACTCCCGCTCGGGCACCAGGCCGATCTGCCGGTACACCTGCTGGTTGCGCCAGATCTGCGCGCCGTCCAGGGTGACCGCGCCGCTGGAGGGGGCGAGGAAGCCGCTCATCATGTGGATGAGGGTGGACTTGCCCGCGCCGTTCGGCCCGAGCAGCCCGGTGATGCCGGGGCCGATCGACATGGAGATGTCGTTGACCGCGACCACGTTCCCGAACCAGCGGGAGACCTTGTCGATGGTGATGGTGGCCATGCCGCCCTCTCAGACCTTCTCGTAGCGGCGCAGCAGGAGGCGGTAGGAGCCCGCCACCATCGCCGCGGCGACGAGTGCGAACACCAGCGTGCCGAGCGCCCCCGGGGCGTGCCGGCGGTCGATCCCGGACCCGAGGTCGAAGACCTGGTTGACCAGCGCCTCCACCAGGCCGTTCGGCGAGATCAGCGACGTCCACTGGGCCGCGTCCGAGCCGCCCGGGCCGGGGCTGCTGATGCCGACCACGACCGCGGCGAGGGTCGAACTCACCACCAGGTAGCCCATGATGGCGGCCACCCCGAAGCCCCGGCGCGGGGTGCTCGCGGCGATCACCAGGGCCACCGAGGTGGGCACCAGGGCGTAGAGCACGGCCGCCACCAGGCCGTAGAGGAACTGGCCGGTGTTGTGCCCGAAGTCCATCCCGGCGAGCAGCGCGCCCGCGTACAGCACCAGCAACGGGGCTGCCATCAGCAGGAACTGGGCGCAGGCCATGGCGCCGAACTTGGCCCGGACGTAGTCGGCGCGGGTGATCGGACGGGAGAAGTACAGCGGGACGGTGTGGTAGCGGAGGTCCCGGGAGAGCAGCACCGGCGCCTGGGCGGCGAGGAAGATCGACACCACCAGGCCGAGGCTGGAGAGGTAGCCGGCGTACTCGACCGGGAGTTCGTCCCGCTTGAGGTAGACCGCGCCCGCGACGAAGATCATCGCCGGGACGGTGACCACGCCCAGCAGCAGCATCGGCAGCACCTTGGACTTGCCGGAGCGGCCCAGGCCGTAGGCGGCGCGCAGGCTCTGGGTGAAGAGCGAGCGGGTGGCGTAGGCGCGGCCGAGGCGCGGACCGGTGTAGCCGCGGTAGCCGATGTCGTGGATGACACCGGTGTCGGCGGCCCTGGTGTCAGGAGGCTGCGGCATCGTCCGTCCCTCCCCTGCTGCTCCGGTCGTCGCCGTGGGGCGCGTCGTACGCCATGGCATCGGCTTCCTCGTGGTCGGTGAAGAGTTCCGCGACCCGGTGCCGGCGCTGCTCCAACCGGACCAGGCCGAGGCCGAGTTCGGCGACCGTGTCGCGGATGGTGTCGTAGGTGTCCTCGCCGTCCAGCCGGACCAGCAGCAGGTGCGAGCCCTCCGCCCGGACGTCCAGCCCGGTGGCGGCGAGGCGCTCCCGGACGGTGGCGCCGGGCTCGGCGGCGGTGTCCTGCGGGAAGTCGGTGACCTCCACCGCGAGGACGGCGGTCGCCTCGGTGAAGGAGGCCGTGGAGGAGGAGCGCAGCAGCTTGCCGCCGTCGATCACCACCAGGTGGTCGCAGGTCCGCTCCAGCTCGCCGAGCAGGTGGGTGGTGACCAGCACCGAGATGCCGAAGTCGGTGTGCACCCGGCGGATCAGGGCGAGCATCTCGTCCCGGCCGGCCGGGTCCAGGCCGTTGGTCGGCTCGTCCAGCAGCACCAGCTTCGGGTCGTGCACCAGCGCCTGGGCCAGCTTCACCCGCTGCTTCATGCCGGTCGAGTAGCCGCCCATCGGGCGGTACCGCTCCTCGTACAGGCCCACGTGCCGCAGCGTGTCCGCGGTGCGCTCCCGCGCGGCGGTCGCGGGCAGCCCCGCCATCCGCGCCATGTGCACCACGAACTCCGTCGCCGAGACGTCCGGTGGCAGGCAGTCGTGTTCGGGCATGTAGCCGACCTGTTCGCGGATCTCCGAGCCCCGGGTGGCGATGTCCAGGCCGAGCACCTCGCCGCGGCCGGACGTCGCCGGGGCGAGCCCGAGCAGGATCTTGATCAGGGTGGACTTGCCCGCCCCGTTGGCCCCGACCAGCCCGACGACCCCGGGCTGGACCTCGACGGTCAGCTGGTCGAGCGCGGTGACCCGGGGGAAGCTCTTGGTGAGGCCCTCGGTCTTGATGACAGCAGTGGACACGCCCTCAACGTAACGGTCCCGCGCCGCAGGGGCCATGAGCTGGAATGACGAGGCTTCCCGGGGGCGTCTGCTGCTGCGGTATGACGTGGGGACCGATCTCCCCTAAGGGTCGCGGAGCCGGGGTGTGCCCGGGGCGCCGGGGCGCCCACCGTTGAGGCGGGCGGCCCGGCGCCGGGCCCGGCGTCGGCTCAGGAGCTGGGGCGCTCCCACATCTCGACGACCTTGCCGGAGGCGTCGAGGGCGACCTTGTAGGTGCCGCTGTTGCAGGGGTACGAGCCCTTCTGGTTGCCGGGCGTGGCGATGCACTCGTTGATGTGCTTCACCAGCTCGGCGACGACGACGTCCTTCGGGGCGGCCACGACCGACTTGAGGTGGCCCTTGGCGCCGGGGGCGAAGGTCGCGCTCTTGTCGGCGCCCGTCGGTTCGAGGGCGACGTCGTTGACGCCGCAGGCGTCCTTGGTCTCCTTGTAGACCAGCGTCGTCGCGCTGGTGCCCTTCACCGGCTCGATCCACTTCTGCCCGGCGGGCAGCGGCTCGTGGGTGCAGAAGCCCTCCGGGCCGCCGTCGGTGGGCTTGCCGGCCGGGGCGGGCTTGCCCGTCCCGGTGGCCGGGGCCGCGGTGGGCGAGGCCGCCCCGCCGGTGGCCGGGGCGGCGGTCGCGGTGGAGGCGCCGGCCCCCTGGGTCGACGGGTCGTCCGGGCCGCAGGCGGCGAGGCCGAGCGCGGCGGTGGCGACCAGAGTGGCGACGAGCAGTCTCCTGGATGCGGACATGATGAATGAACCCCCGTTTAACGCATGATCAGATAAAGGTGCGGCGGACAGATTAGCGCCTCCCCCCGACCGCACCCGTCCTGACGGCGTCCGCGACCGGCCGTACCGCTCAACCCAGCTGGGCCAGGCCCTCGGTGGCGATCCGCTCGAACACGGAGAGGTCGTTGGCGAAGATCGAGTCCGGCACCGGCCAGTGGATCACCAACTCGGTGATGCCCAGCTCCCGGTAGGTGCCGGCGAAGTCCACGAAGGCGTCCAGCGACTGGAGCGGCTTCTCCGCCGTGGAGCCCTGGAGCAGCATCTTCTCCAGCGTCGCCACGTCCCGGCCCTGCGCCTCGCAGGCCGCCGTGAGCTTCCCGATCTGCGCGGCGATCACGCCGGGCGCCTGCTCGACCGGCACGTCCGCCGGGCCCTTCGGGTCCCCGTAGGTCACCCAGCCCTGCCCGTACTCGGCCGCCAGCCGCATCCCCCGCGGACCGGCGGCGGCCACGTAGAACGGCACCCGCGGGGTCTGCACGCAGCCCGGGATGTTCCGCGCCTCGACCGCCGAGTAGTACGTGCCCTCGCGGGTGGTGGCGTCGGTGGTCAGCAGCTCGTCCAGCAGCGGCAGGAACTCGCCGAACCGGGCCGCCCGCTCCTTGGGCGACCACGCCTCCTGGCCCATCGCCGTCGCGTCGAAGCCCGTCCCGCCCGCACCGATGCCCAGCGTGAGCCGCCCGCCGGACACGTCGTCCAGCGTGATCAGCTCCTTCGCCAGCGTCACCGGGTGGCGGAAGTTCGGCGAGGTCACCAGCGTCCCCAGCCGGAGGCGCTCGGTCGCCGTGGCGGCGGCCGTCAGCGTCGGGACAGACCCGAACCAGGGCTCGTCGCGGAAGGACCGCCAGGACAGGTGGTCGTAGGTGTACGCGGCGTGGAATCCGAGGTCCTCGGCCCGTCGCCAGATCTTCTGTCCCTCGCTCCACCGGTGGATGGGGAGGATCACGGTGCTCAGACGCATGCCACCGACCCTAGCCGGACGGGCTGCCCCTGCGCTGGTGGCCGGTAGGAGGCCGTCAGGGGTGCGGGCGGGTGCGTTGGGCCGGGAAGGCCGGGGCCGGGGCCTGGTCCGGGGTGCGGCGGGCGAGCTCGGCGAGGGTGTGGAACAGCACCTCGCCGAGCAGCACCGGCTCGCGGGAGGCGGCGGGGGGATCCGGGGAAGGGAGGGTCGGGGGCGGCTCGTCACGGAGCTGGCGAGTGGGCATGGCTCTTCCTGCCGACGGGGTGACCAGGGGGTTCCTGCCCGTCGGCCCGCCGCGACACCCCGGACGGGGGCGGATCGGCCGGAAAGCGGCGCAGGAAGGGCCGGAACCCGTCCTCACGGTCGGTCGGCCGCGGGCACCGCCACCGGGCCCGCCGCAGGCCCGCCGCGGGCCGCCCGCGGCGGTGACCGGGCGGCGGCGATGGGCGAAGATGGACCGGTGACCGAACCCCGCACCGCTCCCCGCCTCATCGCCACCGACCTGGACGGCACCCTGCTGTGCCCCGGCGGCACCGTCAGCGATCGCACCGCCGCGGCCCTGGCGGCGGCCGAGGCGGCCGGGGTGCAGGTGGTGTTCGTGACCGGCCGGCCGCCGCGCTGGATGCAGCAGGTGAGCCCGCACATCGGCGGTCACGGGGTGGCGATCTGCTCCAACGGCGGCGCGATCGTGGACGTGCGGCGCGGCGGCGAGCTGATCGAGTACTTCCCGATGCCGGCACCGACCTCGCTGGCCGTGGTCGAGGCGCTGCGGGCCGAGCTGCCCGGCACCTCCTTCGCCTTCGAGTACGCGGACGGCTGGGCCCGGGAGCCCGGGTACGAGGTGCTGATGTGGGGCGACACCGAGGTGCGGGCGGTCGGCCCGGCCGAGGAGCTGCTGGCGGACGGCGGCCCGGTGCGGGGCCTGTTCAAGCTGCTGGCCAAGCACCCGGACCTCGACCCGGACACCTTCCTCGCCGAGGCCCGGACGGCCGCCGGACACCTGGCGGAGATCACCCGCTCCTCGCCGATCGCCCTGCTGGAGATCAGCGCGCCCGGCGTCACCAAGGCCAGCACGCTGGCCCGTTGGTGCGCCGAGCACGGGATCGACCGGGCCGAGGTGGTGGCCTTCGGCGACATGCCGAACGACCTGGAGATGCTGGCCTGGGCCGGCACCGCGTACGCCGTCGCCAACGCGCACCCGCAGGTGCTGGCGGCGGTGCCGCTGCACACGGTGAGCAACGAGGAGGACGGCGTCGCGGCGGTGCTGGAGCGGCTGATCACCGACTCCGGCCGGTAACGCCCCTATCCGAAGCGGCCGTTGACGTAGTCGGAGGTCCGCTGGTCGCGCGGGCTGCCGAAGAGCCGCTCGGTCGGCCCGGCCTCGACGATCCGGCCCGGGGTGTCGTGGGTGGCGAGGAAGAACGCGCAGCGCTGGGAGACCCGCTGGGCCTGCTGCATGTTGTGGGTGACGATCACGATGGTGAGCCGCCCGCGCAGTTCGGCGATGGTCTCCTCGACCCGGCGGGTGGAGGTCGGGTCGAGCGCGGAGCACGGCTCGTCCATCAGCAGGATGTCCGGTGAGACGGCCAACGACCGTGCGATGCACAGGCGTTGCTGCTGCCCGCCGGAGAGGGAGCCGCCGGGGGCGTGCAGCCGGGCGGCCACCTCGTCCCACAGCCCGGCGCGGCGCAGGCTGGTCTCCACCAGGTGCTGGCGCTCCTCCTTGGAGACCTTGATCCCGGCCAGCTTGAGCCCGCTGGAGACGTTGTCCTGGATGGACATCGCCGGGAACGGGTTGGGCCGCTGGAACACCATGCCGATCCGGCGCCGCACCTCGGCGGGGCGCCGGCCGGGCCGGTAGACGTCGTCCCCGTCCAGCAGCACCTCGCCGGCCAGGGCGGCGCCGCGCACCATCTCGTGCATCCGGTTGAGGATCCGCAGGTAGGTGGACTTCCCGCAGCCGGACGGGCCGATCAGCGCGGTGACCTCGCCGGCCGGCATCGCCAGGGAGACCCGCTCCAGCACCTTGCGGCTGCCGAACCAGGCGGAGACGTCCCGGGTCTCCAGCCCGGCGAGCACCCCGTCGGGGCCCTGGGCCGGGACGACCGGCGGGGCGGGGGCCGGCGGGACCGGCGGGAGGGTGAGGGTGTCGGCGGCCGGGTCGACCGCCGCGTCGTGCGGCTGGTGCGTGGTGTCGGCGGTGTCGGTCATCGGTACGTCCTCCGGGCGCGCGTCAGTAGAGGTTGGGCAGCAGGGCGGCGGCGTTCTCGTAGACCGCCCAGAGCAGGGCGCCGACCACCGGCGCGGCGCTCAGGTAGGCGGGCGAGCGGCGCCAGTACCGGGCCAGCAGCAGCGCCCCGGCCACCGCGCAGAGCAGGGCGAGCGACCAGAGCTGGAGCGTGGCCAGCGCACCCTTGTCGGCGGCCAGCGCCTTGTCGTAGGGGACGGTGGCGGGGCGGCCGCCGGGGTTCTGCTGCGGGTCGCCCTCCAGCCGGGCGCCGATCAGCACGGTGGAGCCGGGGATCCAGTCGGAGTCCCCGGTGACCAGGACCAGCCGGTTGCGGGCCGGGTCGGTGATCGGGTGGTCGCCGTCGCCGTACACGTTGACCACGTAGGTGAACGTGCCCTGCCCGGTGGTGGTCTCGATCCGGTCGCCGACCCGCAGCCCGGACAGCCGGGCGAACGGCGCGCCGAAGGTCGCGCCGCGGCCGAACAGCACCGCCACCCCGCTCTGTCCGGGCAGTGCGGTGTCCCGGCGGTGGCCGGGGCCGCGCATCAGGTCCCGGCCGGTGGTGCCCTCGACCACCACGGCCTGGTGCAGGCCGATCGCCGGGATGTCCACCAGCGCCACCGGGTCGCCGTCGGCGGCCGCGCCGGTCGGGGCGACGGCCCGGGCCAGCTGGTCCCGGAAGGTCTTGTACGCCGTCGACTGGTAGTGCCGCTCCTGGACGTGCGAGAGCGTGAACAGGAAGCCGACGAAGCCCAGCACCAGCGCGGCCGCCAGGCTGGCCGCCCAGGCGCCCTGGAGGAAGCGGCGCCGGGCGGGGGTGACGGCGGCGGGCCGGGCCGGGGGCGCCTCGGCCGCGGGCGCCGGCCGGACCGGCGGCTTCTCCAGGACCGGTGCCGTCACGAGGCACCGCCCGAGCCCTTGCGCCGGCGCAGCAGCCGGCGGCCGAGCAGCGGCGGGACGAGGACGACGGCGAGCAGCTCGACGGCGGTCAGCGTGGACAGCGTCCAGTCCTCGGGCCTGCCGCTCACCTCGACCACGTTGGCCGCGACCTCGGTGGCGCCGCCCCGGCCGCGCGCGACCACCTGGCCGGTCTGCGGGTCGACCACGTCGCCGGAGCCGTCGCCCGCGGCGGGGTCGCCGGCCGCGGCGGCGTTCGGGTCACCGCCGCCGGCCGCGGCGCCGCCGGTGCCGGCCGCGTCGGCGCCGGTGCCGCTGCCGCCGGAGCCGCCCGAACCGCCGTTGCCGTGGCCGGTGCCGCCCGTTCCGCCGGAGCCGGCGGCCGCGCCGCCGGTGCCACCGGAACCGCCGGAGCCGCCCGAACCGGTCTTGACCGCCTGGCCGTTCTGGACGGTGCAGTCCAGCGGGGCGCCCTGCTTGTCGCAGGGGCTCGGCTGCGGGGCGTTCTTGAGGACGGTCAGCTCACCGGCGGAGTTGAAGGTCGGGTTGGCGCAGTTGGCCAGGGTGTCCGGGTTGACCGGGCTGGCGTTGCCGGGGATCGACTTGGTCTGCAGCAGCCCGCCCTTGACCAGGCCGCGCGGGATCGGCGAGTAGCCCAGGCCGTCGGCCTCGCCCTGGCCCTCGCACAGCACGTAGGCGAGGAAGCGGCTGAGCGCGGCGCCCTTGTCGTTGTTGAACCGGCCCGGCGGGGGCAGCGCGGCGCCGGCCCTCGGCACGATCACGTAGCTGTAGCTGGAGATCGGGTACGAGCGCGGGTCGTCCATGGTGTAGACGCCGTCGAGGTTCTGCTGGAGGTAGTTCGGGTCGGACGCCGGGGTGTCGTCGTCCACGCCGCGGATCTTGGCGGCGGTGAGCGCGATGGCCACGTTGGAGGCGGTCGGCAGCGAGTAGTAGCCGGCCTGGTTGAGCACCTTCACGACCGGCCAGTTGCTGCGCTTGGCGAAGGCGTACTCGTCGTAGCCGATGGTGCCCAGGCCGGCCGCGGCCTTGATGTAGCCGGCGACGACGTCGGAGCCGTTCTGGGCGACCATCCGGCCGGACGGCGGGAAGAACTCGGTGTAGTCACCGCAGGTGGTGCCGTTGACCGAGGAGCAGTAGGCGTCCCACTGGTCCTTGTGGGTGTGCTCCATCCAGCGGGTGAACTGCGCGGTGGCGCCGGAGCCGTCCGAGCGGACCACCGGGGTGATCGGCAGGTTGGGCAGCTGCTTGCCGTAGTCGGCGGTGATCTTCTGGTCGTTCCAGTTGGTGATCTTGTTGGTGAAGATGTCCACGACGGTCTGCGGGGACAGCCGCAGGTCGCGGACCTGCTTGCCGCCGACCACCAGGTTGTACATGAAGGTCGTGCCGCCCGCGGTGATCGGCACGTAGGAGAAGCCGTAGACCGGGTTCTCCCTGGTGCCCTGACCGCTGGTGCGGGCACCGGAGTTGAGGCCGGTGTCCTCGGCGCTGCGGAACGGCACGTCCGAGGCGGTGAAGTCGTCCTGCCCGTTGCTCCAGGCGGTCCGGCCGGCCGCCGACCCCACCGGGTTGAAGCTGATCTGGATGCCCTGCGGCCCGACGTCCTGGCGCCACTGGTCGATGGCCGGGCCGGCCCAGCTGGAGCCGTCGGCGCTGAGCGCGACCGAGGCGGCGAAGGCCGGAGCGGCCTGCCCGAACAGCAGGGTGCCCGCGGCGAGCAGCAACGCGGACAGGCACGCCAGGACACGGGCCACGGAGCGCCTTGCGGCCTCCCATGACATGAGAACTCCTCTGGTACGGAGGGTGGTTGGACGGTTCATCAGCTGTTCCCGGGCAGTGCGACGGGCGGGTGGGCGACGGGCGGATGGGCGACGGGCGCGTGGGCACCGGCCCGGGCGGCCCGGGCGGCGCTCTCGGCCCGCCGCGCCTCCCGGTCGATCCGGCGCCGCTGACCGCGCGTCAGCTCACCCGGACGGCGGCCGCCGAGCACCCGCGCGGTGACGAAGAGGACCAGCACCAGCGCCATCAGGGTCAGCCCCGCCGCGAAGGCCCGGGCGACCATCTCGGGGTAGGGCTGCTTGACGTAGTTCCAGACGTACAGGGGCAGCGACACCTGGTGCTCGTGGAACGGGTCGGCGTTGAACTGCGGGGTGAAGCCCGAGGTCAGCAGCACCGGCGAGGTCTCCCCGATGCCGCGCGCCACCCCGAGCACGACCGCCGTGACGAGGCCGGGCCGGGCGGTCGGCAGGACGACGTTCCACACCGTCCGCCACTGGCTGCCGCCCAGCGCGTACGAGGCCTCGCGCAGGGTGCCGGGCACCAGGCGGATGACCACCTCGGAGGCCCGGGTGACGATCGGCATCATCATCACCGTGAGGGCGAGCGAGGCCGCGAAGCCGCTCTTGTCGAAGCCGAGCGTCAGGATCACGATGCCGAGCACGAACAGCCCGGCGACGATCGACGGCAGTGCCGTCATCGCCTCCACCAGGGTCCGCACCGGCTTGGCCATCCGGCCGCCGACCTCGGACATGAAGATCGCCGCGGCGATGCCCAGCGGCACGGCGAACAGGGTGGCCAGGCCGACCTGTTCGAGCGAGCCGACGATCGCGTTCAGCGCGCCGCCGGAGGTGATCGGGGAGAGCGCGGCGGTGCGCTCCATCGACTCGGTGAAGAAGTTGAGGTGCTGGGCGGCCTCGTAGCCGCGCACCGCCAGGTAGCCGACCTGGTCGACGATGAGCGCCAGCACCAGCAGGCCGGCGCTCCACGCCACGACGGAGACCAGGCGCTCGCGCACCAGCAGCGGGCCCCACTGGAGCCGGCCGAGCGTGAAGTAGGCGGCCAGGAACAGCAGGTACCAGCAGACCAGGAAGCCGAAGGCGCCGCTGAACGGCAGCACCCGCTCGTACAGCGTCCAGTTCAGGGCCAGCGAGCCGATCGACGAGCCGGCCACGGTGAACACGTCCTCGCGGGTGACGCCGCCGAGCTTCACCCGCTTCTCCGGGCGCGGCTCCGCCGGGCCGGCCGGGGGCGCGGCGGGCCCCTGGGCGGCGGGCCCCGGGACGGCGGCGGCCGGAGGCAGGTCGAGCGTGGTCATCGGGTCGTTCCCTTCGACAGGGTCTCGGCCGGGGGCCCGGCGGGGGTGGCCGGCGGGAGTGCGGCCGACGGGGCCGCCGGGGGTGCGGCGGGGGTCTCAGCGGGACCGGTCATGTCCGTGCGCCGCCTCAGTCGGCGGTCGAGGCCCCGGAGCGGGACCGGTTGATCACGAAGCCGGCCGCCACGTTGACCAGCAGGGTCAGCGCGAACAGCACCAGGCCGGCCGCCATCAGCGCGGAGAGCGAGAGCGCGTCCGACTCGCCGAAGCGCAGCGCGATGAGCGCCGAGATCGAGTTGGCGCCGTTCTCCAGGATGTGGCTGATGGCCTTGAAGTTCGGGGAGATGATCAGCGCGACCGCGATCGTCTCGCCCATCGCCCGGCCGAAGCCCAGCATGACCGCGCCGATCACACCGCCGCGGCCGAACGGCAGCACCACCGTGCGCACCATCCCCCACCGGGTCGAGCCGAGCGCGTAGGCGCCCTCCCGCTCGCCCTGCGGGGCCTGGGAGAAGACCTCCCGGCTGAGCGAGGTGACGATCGGGATGATCATCAGCGCGACGACGACGCCCGCGATGAACGTGGAGGAGGTGTAGGAGGTCCCGATGTCGCCGGTGCGCACCTTGAGGAAGGGGACCGTGTCCCCGAGGTGGTTGGAGAGCCAGCGGCTGAAACCGATGATCCTCGGCTGGAGGAAGAACAGCCCCCACAGGCCGTAGATGATGCTCGGGATCGCCGCCATCAGGTCGACCAGCGAGACCAGCGAGGCGCGCAGCCGGACCGGCGCGTACTCGGAGATGAAGACCGCCGTGGAGAGCGCCACCGGGACGGCGATGACCAGCGCGATCACGGCGATCAGCAGACCGTTCGGCAGGACGGCGGCGATGCCGAAGGTGTGCGCGGCGGTCTGCCACTTCTGCTCGGTCAGGAAGGACCAGCCCACGGCGCGCAGCGCGTCCGAGCCGCGCAGCAGCAGGAAGAACGCGATCAGGCCCATGATCGCGAACACCGAGAGCCCGGCCACCCGCAGCACCCCGCGGAACACCCGGTCGCCGGGGGTCGCGGGGGAGGTGATGACGCGCGGGACGTCGGTGCCGGCTCCGCGGTCGGCTCCGCGGTCGGGTCTGCCCGGGGCCCCGGCGGACGAGGCCGCGGGCTCGGCGGCGGCTGTCATGCTCTGCTCTCCGTGCTCGGGTGCGGATGGCCGGGCTGCGCCCGGACCGGACGGTGGCGCGACGTGGCGCCGGTCGCGCTCGGCGGCTCCGGTGGGGGCTCGGCGGCGCGAAATCGTTGTGGGGGCGGCCGGTTGGCACGGGGCCGCGGTTCCGGTGCGTACCCATTCGGCCATCCGGAGGTGTCCGCCCTGGGTCGCACGCGTGTACGGGGCCCCAACGAGCCAGTTCGGTGCTGGAGTTGACCGCCACCGGTGGCCGGATCATTTCCGGCCACCGGTGCGGCGACGGTCAACTCGGCCTTCCTGCCGGAGGGTTGGGCCATGGGCCCGACGGCTCGGCGGGCCGGGACGGCGGCCTCGCCGAGCCGTCAGCCGTCAGCCGTCAGCCGTCAGCCGTCAGCCGTCAGGGGCGACGGCGCAACCGCGCCCAGCCGTTGCGCAGCCCCGCCAGCGTCCGCTCCCCGGCCGGTGTCCCGCCCAGGACCAGCGCCGCCGGCCCGCCGACCAGCAGCACCAGGCCGCCGATCAGCGCGATCGGGAGCAGCAGGCGCGCGGCGCCGGAGCGGTCCGCGGCCGGTGTCCCGGCCGCGACGGGCGCGGCGCTCAGCGACTTGCCGGGCGTGCTCGGCGAGGCGCCCGGGGTCTTGCCCCCGGCGGTGGCCGCGGCCGCGGCGGCGCCCCCGGTGGTCGCGGCGCCCTCCCCGAGGCCGCCGGTCGAGGCCCCACCGAGGCCGCCACCGCTCGTGCCGTTGTCGGTCCCGGCGCTGACCGGCGTGGTGCCGCCCGCCGAGCCCGAGCCCTCCGCCGGGGTCCCCCCACCGGTGCCCCCGTCGCCGGGGGTGACGGCCGGCGGGTTCGGCGGCGCGGCCTGGTTGCCGGGCAGCTTGGCGTCCTGGGCCGCCACGTGGGTGGCGGCGTCGGCCGCCTGGGCCCGCTGGGCGCTGGTGAGCGCCAGGAAGCCCGGCGCCAGGTGGCCCGGCTCGTTGCCGTAGACCTGGCCGCTGCTCGTGGTGGTCCGCAGGAACGTGGTGATCGCGGCGGCCTTGTCGGCCGGGACGCCCTGGGTGGGCACCATCGCGTACTGCACGGTGGTCAGCGGGTAGGCCCGCTGGTCGCGCGAGTACGCCGTGTCGGCGGTCCCGTACGGCAGCGACTGCACGCCCGTCGAGGCGTCGACGGTCATGTCGGCGACGGAGGCCTGGAAGCCGGTGGTCCCCGGGGAGACGAAGGCGCCGGCCGGGTTGAGCAGCTGGGCCTCGGGGAGGGAGTAGGCCTTGGCCTGGCCGGTGTCCATGATCGCGATCAGCATCCGCTGTCCGACGTCCACCGGCGCGCACTGGTCGTGCCCGCCGGTTCCGTTGAGCCCGGGGTTGACGCAGGTCGCCTTGTTCTGCAGGAACCCGCGCGCGACCTGGCCCAGTCCGCTCGTGACCGGGTTCCACTCGTACTGCATCAGGTGCTGGTAGGCGTCGACCTTGCTGCCGACGATCCCGGAGGAGTCCTGCCGGGAGAAGGAGTCGACCGGGTAGCCGGAGAACGCGGGCCGGAGGTAGTAGGTGTTCACGTGCATGCCCCACGGGTCGGACTCGCCGTCCAGGAAGCGGGCGGCGTCCGGGTCCGAGGCGATCCACGAGGTCAACTGGTACGTCAGGTCGGTCGTCCCGCCCACCACGGTCGGGCTGAAGTCGAACATGTCGCAGAACCTGGGCCACTTGAGCCCCGAGGTCGCCGGCAGCTGGTTCAGCTGGAGGAACTCGGGATCCGCGAAGAGGCAGGTCGGATTGCCCTTCACCGAGGTGACCACGCCGCCGCGGGGCGCGTAGGACTGGGTGAGCAGCTTGGCCATCAGCCGCGCGTTGAGCTTCATGTCGCGGATCTGCCGACCGGTGTCCTGGTCGTCCACCGAGAACACGACCGAGATGCCCGAGGTCGCCAGCGGCGCGTAGACGTAGGGCCGGGCCGGTGGTGAACCGTCCGCCCGCGCGGTCAGCGCCACGTCCGTGGATCCGCCGAGGAAGCGCGAACGGGCCTGCGGCTCACCGCCGGCCGACACGTACCGGACGGCCATCGGCGAATCGCTCAGGCACAGGCCCGCGCGCCACTGCTGCATGGCCCGGTTGAACATCTCCAGGCCCTCCGCGTCGAACGAACCGTTCTGCGACGCACAGGCCTGGGCCACCGGCGCGAAGGACAGCGGGATCACGATGCCGTTCTCCCACGCGCACTGCTCGCCGCTCGACATGCCGTTGGCCGCGTAGCTGAACAGCACCGCGTCGCTCGCGAGCGAGCTCGAACTGTCGAGCGAATGGTTCAGGCAGTCGACCGAGGCCGTCGGGGTGGTCCGGCCGAGGCTGTCGCCACCGTAGTTGGCCTCCACCACGAGGGAGCACGGGTGGGTGTCGTCACAGCCCAGCGTCGGGGCCTGGGCCTGGGTGTAGAGCTCGATGTTCGCGGCGCCGGTGCCGTCCGCACCGGTCGGGGCGATCGCCATGTTGCTCGGGAAGTCGGGCGCGGTGCTCGACCCGGGCGGCAGGGTCTGCTGGAAGCCCGCGTTCGCGTCACCGCCGAACAGCGAGCTGTTGTAGCAGTCGGTCACCTTCGGAGTGGCGCCGCGGCACTCGTAGATCCGCACGGGGTAGAGGTACTTGGCCTCGCCGACCCGCGCCAGGGTGACCTGTTGGCCGCTGGTGGTCTTGGTGGGCGTGAAGCCGCTCCAGGAGACCTGCACCACCTGGTTGACCAGGTTCTTCGTCTGGGAGACCGTGATCTTGCCGGCCCGGCCGCGCGTCCCGGTCGCCGGGTCGAGCACCTTGGGCCCCGCCACGGTCACGCTGGAGGACTCCGCCACCGCCTGCGGCCCGGCCCCCAGGCCGATCGGCACCACACCGAGCGCCACCACCACCGACCACACCAGCGCGATCGCCGGAAGTCGGCGGCGCCATCTCCCCGGATCCCTCCGGTCGGGCAATCGGACTCTCATGGTGGGCACCTCCGTGCGGATCCGCGCCGCCCAGCACGCGGCGCAAGGTGGGATCGGGCATGCCGACGGCCGGGCACCCCCAGTACCCACCATTCGGCCAGCCGGACGTGTCCGGATCCGGTCGACAGGATGTACGAGAACACAACGCGGCGCCCCTGGAACGGAGTTGAGTGCTCCCATTGGCACACGAGCGGGCCCGCGCCGAGGCGCGGGCCCGCGGGGCACCCGGGGTCGTCCGGGACCTTCCGACGAGGAGCCGGATCAGCTGCCGGGGGTGTAGGTCAGCGCGAAGGAGCCGAGCGACTGACCGCCCGTGAAGTACGTGGTGCCCAGCGCGCTGTCGAGGTACTGCGCGCCGGCCGGGTCCAGCTGCAGGCTGGAGGCCGAGAGCGACTGGGTGGTGCCCGTGCGGCCGATCTGGGTGTCGCCCAGCGGGTCCAGCAGGGCCACCGGCGCGGTGCCGCCGTTCGGGACCGCCGAGACGTTCCAGTCACGGACCTTGAAGCCGAGCTGCTTGAACGTGACGGTCTTGCCGTTGTTCAGGTTGACGAAGAGCAGTCCGCCACCGAGCTGCACCTGCCCGGAGAACGACGGGATGTTGGCGACGCCGCCCGTCACCGGGAAGGTGCTGGTCACGACGTTGTTGGTGACGTCCGCCGTGGCCGGCGTCAACGGGACGACGGCGATGCCGCCGAGCAGGGTCTTGGCCAGGAACTGCTGGTCGACCGTGACCACGGCACTGCCGGTGGGCGCGGTGGTGGTGGCCGTGGTGTCGGCCGCGGCCACACCGCTGAATCCGGTGATCGCGAGGACCACGGCGATCCCGGTGGCGGCGAGACGGACGCCGGTTCTTGCCATGTCGTACTCCCTGGGAGAGGTGGGATGGTGCGGTGGTGACAGTTGGTCAAGGGATGAGCACGCCGCCGCAGGCGCCGGACGGGAGCGGCAGGAAGCCGTAGGTCCTGATGTCGGCGGCTGCCGTGGAACTGGTGCAGATCCAGCCGTCAGGCCCGAAGACGCCGCGCAGCGCGGCTCCGTGTGCGTCGGTCGCCGCCCAGTCCGCGTCGCGGACCACGACGTAGACCGTTTGCCCGTGGAGGGTGAGGAAGTCGGTGTTGATCGCGCGGCCCGTCGCGTCGACCGGGACCGTTCCGTCGATGCCGCGGATGGTCAGGAGCCCCTGGGTGTCGGCCCCGCTGCCCCGGCCGTAGTACGCCTGGCCGATGTAGTGCCCCACGGAGTAGGGAACCAGCACGTCCGGGTCGTTGAGCTTCGGGTCGCTGCCCTGGCCTTCGGTCACCGTCCGGTCGTCGATGCAGCTGTTGACCGTGTGGATGCCCAGCGCGGCGAGGAAGGACGCCCGGGTTCCGGAGCCCGCCTTCGGGAGGAAGGGCTTGATGGTGCTGCCGGGAAGGGCGGGGTCGATCTGCTTCCACGTGGTGACGTCGCAGTCGTAGATGTCCTTGAGGTTCTGCGTCGTCAGGTTCGCCGGCGCGTTGCCGTTGCCCGGCGCGGCCCAGGACAGCGCGTCGTCCGCGTAGTTCACGAAGTCGAAGTACCGGGGGTCGGTCGGCAGCGGGCCGCGCGAGGAGCGGGCGAAGTCGACGGTCGCGCCGGTGCTGTTCTTGAGGGCCGAGATGCCGACCTCCGCGCCGTTCGGGCGCGCGATCGTGGTGGCACCGGTCTTGGTGGTGATCGTCGGCGCCCCGGTCGCGTCCCAGCTGTACAGCCGGGGTGTCGTGGTGTCCGAGCCCGGGATCGTGGCGTTGTAGTCGGCCGAGAACTGGTTCAGCACGGCCTGGCTGTCGGCGTCCCCCACCCCCACGAGGTCCTGTGCGGCCGGCAGCGCCGGTCCTGCCGGGTCCGCCACGGCCGGGCCGCCGCCGGGGGCCACCGCGACCGAGGCCGCCAGGACGGCCGTGACGAGCGGCTTCCGCCACGTCCTGTGCATCGTTCTCCGGTTCCCTTCGGTCGGCTCCCGACGGCCGACGGCCACGGGCGGCGGGCCCGTGGCCGTCGGATCGTGCGGGATGTGATCAGGAGTGGATGGTGCTGCCGCAGGCGCCGGCGTTCAGCGGAAGGAAGCCGAAGCTCTTGAGGTCGGCCTTCGCGGTGGCGTTGGTGCAGACCCAGCCGGTGGTACCGAAGATGCTGCGCAGCGCGGTGCCGTGGGCGTCGGTCGCCTTCCAGTCCGCGTCACGGACCACGTTGTAGACCGTGCGGGCGTAGGAGGTGGCGGCGAAGTCGCCGTTGATCACCTTGTTGGTGGTGTCGACCGGCGCGGTGTTGTCGATGCTGCGGATGGTCAGCGGGCCCTGGACGTCGGAGCCGCTGCCCTTGCCGTAGTACACCTGGCCGATGTAGTGGGCGACGGAGTACGGGACCAGCGCGTCGGGGTCGGACAGGTTGGTGTCGCTGCCCTCGTTCTCCTGGACGCCCTCGGTGACGCACGGCTTGATGGTGGAGATGCCGAGCACGGAGAGGAAGAACGACCGGGTGCCGGAGTTGGCCTGCGGCAGGTACGGCTTGATGGTGTTGCTGGGCAGGCTGGGGTCGATCTGGTCCCAGGTGGTGATGTTGCAGTTGTAGATGTCCTTGAGGTTCTGCGTCGTCAGGTTGGCCGGCGCGTCACCGTTGTTCGGCGCGGCCCAGGCCACCGCGTCCGTCGCGTAGGCGACGAAGTCGAAGGTGTTCGGGTCGGTCGACTGCGGGCCGCGCGAGGAGCGGGCGAAGTCGACGGTCGCGCTGGTGTTGTTCTTGAGGGCCGAGATGCCGGCGCCGGAGCCGTTCGGGCGGGCGATCGAGGTCGCACCGGTCTTGGTGGTGATCGGCGAGGAACCGGTCGCGTCCCAGCTGTACAGGTGCGGCAGGGTGGAGCCGGCGCCCAGGTACGCGTTGTAGTCGGTGGAGAACTGGTTCAGCACGGCCTGGGTGGTGTCCGAGCCGACGCCGACGATGTCCTGGGCGGCCGGGGTGCCGGTCGGGTCGGCCAGGGCGGAGCCACTGGCGACGGTGACCAGGGAGGTCGCCAGGGCGGCGACGGTGAGCAGCTTGGCAGCGGTCTTACGCATGTTCCTCTTCCTCCGAGGGAGAGACGTCCATCGCGTGAACCCGTGCTCCGGGGGGAGTCCGGGGCCGGGGGCCGTGTCTGCTGCGGCCGCTCCGGCAGTGCCGATCCTGTCCGGCCGGGAGGTTCCGTCGGAAGGGCCGTCGGGGCCGGGCGGCGAATGTCGACTCATCGGTTCGACGAGGTTTAGGCACTGGTCAACGCGGATGTGACAGGGGCGGGACAGGGGTGACGAACCCGGTCGACGTTCTTCTCCAGGAGGCGGCTCGGGGTGTTGCCGGAAACCTGCGCTTCACCGGAACAGCACGAAGCGGAACGGCCCGGAGCAGAACCGTACGGAGCTGTACGGAGTAGGACGGAGCCGGACGGTACGAAGCGGAGCCGGCGCTACAGCGGCCAGCGGCCGTCGCGGCCGGACCGCCGCAACTCCTGCCCGACCCACTGGAGTCCGGCCAGGAAGCCCTCGACGCCGGCCTGGCACTGGTCGCGCCGCAGGTAGCCGCGGGCGCTGCGGGCGACCGGGACGGCGGGGGTCGCGCCCGGCCGGGTGGTGCGCACCGGCAGGTGGGCGGACCAGACCCACTGGCGGCCCTCGGCCTGGACGGTCGAGCAGCGCAGGGCGGCCCGTTCGATGATCAGTTCGCGCACCGCGTCGGCGAGTTCCTCCTCGCTGCGGTACGTCCGCACGCCGACGCCGAGCGGCCGCCCGTTGGCGGCGCGCAGCGCCCAGCCCACGCAGCGGTCGGCCGCGGGCACGATCAGCAGCCGCGGTCCGCGCCGCTCAGCTGCCATCGGGGCGTCTCAACGACACTGCTCTCCTCGGGAGTTCACGTGCGGGCGCGTCGCGGAAGGGCACATCGCGCACGGACCGCTCGCGCACCGCCCCCTCGCGGCCGGGAGCCTCGCGGACCGACCCCTCCCGGACGGGTGGCTCGTGGACCGCCGGCTCGCGCGGCGGCTGTTTGGCGAGCAGCACGACGAAGCGGCGGAAGGCGTTCTGGCACGTCGCGTACCGTTCGTACGCGCGACTGGAGCGCACCTCGGGCAGGCTGCGCGATCCGGGGACGACCCAGATCCAGCCGAGCCCGTCGCGGACATGGGTGATCCGCGCGGTCAGTCCGTCGGCGCCGGCGCGCAGTCCGTCGAAGCCCCGCTCGGCCTCGCCCGCCGTCTCGAACAGCGCGGAGGTGATCGCCACCACCCGGCCGTTGGGTGCCTTCAGCTGCCAGCGGTAGCGCCCGTCCGGTGCACGCTCGGTCCGGAACCCCCCTCGGCTCGCCCCTGCTGCGGTGTGACCGCGGCCGGAACCGTCCACTGCCCCCTCCGTCCGGTTTCCCCTCCGGGACGGAGCCAAGCTATGTGTGCACACGGAACCGCCGAAAGCCCAGAACGTTCACAACTTGCGCCGTTGGTCGGGAAGTTCTCCCTCGTTCAGCTTTCATCTGTCGGTACCGGAACGGTCACAGCCGGGCCGTCCAGCGGACCACGGCGCCCTTCCGGTAGGGCCCGCGCTCGTGCCACGCGGCGCCGCCGAGGGCCTCGGCGCGCCGGGTGAGGTTGAGCAGTCCGCTGCGCCGGCCGCCCTGGGGGATGCCGACGCCGTCGTCGGTGACGGTCAGCAGCACGCCGGGCCGCCCGCCCCGGTCCAGCGACTCCGGGTCGCCGCCGACGGGCCGTCCGGCGTCGTCCAGGTGGACGGTCGCGTCGATCTCGACCCCGACCCGGGAGGCGCGGGCATGCCGGGCCGTGTTGGAGAGCATCTCGCGCAGGGCCGCGAGGAGTTGGCGGCCGGTGTTCTCGCCGACCAGGCTCTCGACCGGGCCGACGAAGCTCACCGAGGGCTTGAAGCCGAGGGCGGCGGCGGCCTGGCTGGCCTCGCGCAGCACGCGGGTGCGCAGGGTGTCGGGGGCGTCGCCGTGGTTGTCGTGCTGGAGCGCGTAGATGGTGGTGCGGACCTCCTGGATGGTGGCGTCCAGTTCGTCGACCGCCTTGCCGATGCCCACCTTGACCTCGGGGACGACGGACCGGCGGGCGGCGCTCTCCAGCATCATCCCGGTGGCGAACAGCCGTTGGATGACGAGGTCGTGGAGGTCGCGGGCGATCCGGTCGCGGTCCTGGAAGACGGCCAGCCGCTGCTGGTCGCGCTGGCCCTCGGCGAGCCGCAGGGCCAGCGCGGCCTGGGAGGCGAAGGTCTCGGCGAGCTGCTTCTCGGAGTCGGTGAAGGGCAGGGCGCCGCGCGAGCGCCAGACGCAGAGGCCGCCGAGCACCCGCCCGGCGGCGACCATGGGCACGGCCAGGGACGGGCCGAAGCTGCGGGCGAGCCGCATCACCACGGTGGGGTCGCTGGACATGTCGTCGAGGTGGACGCTGTCGCCCTCCAGCAGCTGGGCGGCGAAGCTGTCCTTGGGCAGCAGTTCGCCGCGGACGAACTCGGCGGCCTCGCCGGAGGCGTGGGCGACCCGCATCTGCCCGTCATCCTCCGCCGAGGAGCCCGAGGAGCCCGCCGAGCCCGCCGCTCCGGGCGGGCCGGCCGGACCGGTGGGCAGCAGGATCATGCCGAGCGCGGCGCCCGCCAGCTCCCGGACCTGCTCGGCGGCGACGGTGAGCGCGCCCTCGGCCTGCTCGGTGGAGAGCAGCGCGGTGGTGACGGCCGCGGCACCGGCGATCCAGCGTTCCCGGCGGCGGCCCTCCTCGTACAGCCGGGAGTTCTCGATGGCGACGCCGGCGGCCGCGGCGAGCGCGTGCACGACCTGTTCGTCCTCGGGGGTGAAGGCGCCGCCGCCCTTCTTCTCGGTGAGGTAGAGGTTGCCGAAGACCTCCTCGCGGACCCGGATCGGCACGCCCAGGAAGGTCTTCATCTGCGGGTGGTGCGGCGGGAAGCCGGAGGAGCGCGGGTCGGCGCCGAGGTCGGCGAGCCGCAGCGGTTCGGGGCGGTCGATGAGCGCGCCGAGGATGCCGCGGCCGGCGGGCAGTTCGCCGATCTCGGCGGCGGTGCCGTCGTCGATGCCGACGTGGATGAAGTCGGCCAGGCCGTGCCCGCCGGGGGCGATCACGCCGAGGGCCGCGTACCGGGCGTCGACGAGTTCGGCGGCGCCGGTGGCGATCCGCTGCAGGGTGGCGTGCAGGTCGAGTCCGGCCCCGATGGAGACCACCGCCTCCAGCAGGCGCTGCATCCGGTCGGTGACGGCGGCGGCGGACTGCAGCCGCTCCGCGACCTCGGTGACCAGGGTGTCCAGCCCGAGCGAGGCGATCTCGGGCACCCGGTGGGGGGTGGGCTCGGGGGCGGTCTCGGGGAGGTCCGGCGTGGGGTCCATGGAGAAAGCCTACTTTTGTACGGTTTTCAGCCGAGGGACGATGCGGCCATCAGTGCCCCACCGCCGCCAACGGTGCCTCCGCCGCCAGCAGACCGTCCGCCTCCCGCTCCCGGCGCCACAGCGCGTGCAGCCGCCCGTCCGGATCGGCGACCAGCGCGGACCAGCGGCCGCGCTCGGCCACCCGGCCGGCGTCCAGCACCAGCACCTCGTCCACGGTGGTGTCGTCCAGTCCGGCCAGCCGGTGGGTGATCAGCACGGTGGTGCGGCCCGCGGTGGCGGCCAGCAGGTCGGCGGTGAGGGCGTCGGCGGTGGGCAGGTCGAGGTGCTCGGCGGGCTCGTCCAGGACCAGCACGGGGAAGTCGGCGAGCAGCGCCCGGGCGAGCGCGAGGCGCTGGCGCTGGCCGCCGGAGAGGCGGGCGCCGTGCTCGCCGACCATGGTGTCCAGGCCGTCCGGCAGGCCCTCGGTCCAGTCCAGCAGCCGGGCGGCGGCGAGGGCGGCGCGCAGCTCGTCCTCGTCCGCGTCGGGGCGGGCGAGCCGCAGGTTCTCGCGCAGCGAGCTGTCGAAGACGTGGGCGTCCTGGGCGCAGAGGCCGATCACCCGGCGGACGTCCTCGCCCGCGAGCGCGCGGCTGTCCACAGCCTGTGGACGACCGGCGGCGAAGGTGACGGACCCGGCGCCGGGCTCCAGGAAGCGCAGCAGCGCCTGGGCGAGGGTGGTCTTGCCGGAGCCGGAGGGGCCGACCACGGCGATCCGGCGGCCGGGCGCGAGATCGAGGTCGACGCCGGTGAGCGCGTCCACGGCCTGCCCGGGGTGCCGTACGGTCAGCCCGCGCACCGCGACGGGCAGCGGCCGCTCGGGCAGTGCGGCCGGTGACCAGGACCCGTCGACAAACTCCCGTCGTCCGCCCGGCAGGCGGGGGGTTGTGGGCCGGTGCTGAGGGTGGGCCCCCACCCCCGGGGCGGTCCGCACCACGTCCACCCGGGCCCCGGCGGCGCGGCGGCGCCGG
>NZ_JBHZCN010000049.1:55020-68450 GCF_042755465.1 Kitasatospora sp. NPDC059160
CCCGTACCCCGCACCCCGGGCGCCCCCCCCTCCCCCCCCCCCCCGCGGCGGGGCGGCCCCGGCCGGTTCTGGGGGGGCGGCACCCTCCCCCCCCCCACATCCCCCGTCCTCCGCCCCGCCGGCGGGTACGTGGCCCCCGGGTCCTGAGGTTCGGCCACCACCGGCGGGGCGGTCAGCACCTCGTCCAGCCGGGCCCGGGCGGCGCGGCTGCGCCGGCGGGCCTGGACGGCGAGCGGCATCCCGGTGACGGCCTCGAAGGCGGCCAGCGGGGTGAGCACCACGACGGCCAGGCAGACCGGGGCGAGGGCGCCGTCGCGCACCCCCTGGATGCCGACGGCGGCCGCGGCGACCACGGTCAGCCCGGTGAGCAGGGTGATCAGCCCGGTGCCGAGCGCGGTGGTGGCGGCGGAGCGGGCGGCGAGGCCGGTCAGGGCGGCGTCGGCGCTGCGGACGGCGGCCAGTCGGGCGGGCAGCGCGCCGGCCACGGTGAGTTCGGCGGTGCCGGTGAGGCCGTCCACCACGGCGGTGGCCAGGCGGCCGCGGGCGGGGGCCTGGCGCTGCTCGGCGCCGGCCGACCAGCGGGCGGCCAGCGCGGGCACCAGCACTCCGGCGAGCAGCAGTCCGAGGCCGAGCACCAGCCCGGCGGCGGGCAGGAAGGCGCCCATCGCGACGGCCGAGGCGAGCGCGACCACGGCCGCGACGGAGGCGGGCAGCCGCCAGCGCAGGTGGTGGTCCTGGATCGCGTCGACGTCGGCGACCAGCCGGGAGAGCAGGTCGCCGCGCCGGAAGGCGGGCAGTCCGGCGGGGGCGAGCACGGTCAGCCGGCGGTACACGGCGGCCCGCAGGGTGCCGAGGGTGCGCAGCACCGCGTCGTGGGAGACCAGCCGTTCGGCGTAGCGGAAGACGCTGCGGCCGATGCCGAAGGCGCGGACGGAGGTGACGGCCATCATCAGGTAGAGCACCGGGGGCATCTGGGAGGCCCGGGAGATGAGGTAGCCGGAGGTGGCCATCAGGGCGACGGCGCTGCCCAGGGCGAGCGCGCCGAGCAGCACCGACAGGGCCAGCCGGGGGGCGGCGGGTTCGGCCTCCGGCTCCTCCGGCGCGGCGGGGGCGGGGGTGGGCTCGCCGGTGTGGGCGAGCGGCACGACCGGGGCCGGGGCGCCGGCGGCGGAGGCGGAGGCGGCGACGGGCCCCGCCAGCCGGATCCGCTGCTCGGCGACCGCCAGCAGCGCCGGCCGGTGGGCGACCACCAGCACGGTGCGCGCCGGGTCCTCGGCGAGGGTCCGGACGGCGTCCACGACGGCCGCCTCGGAGTCGCCGTCCAGGTGGGCGGTGGGCTCGTCGAGGAGCACCAGCGGCCGGTCGTCGGCGAGCAGGACCCGGGCGAGGGCGAGGCGCTGGCGCTGGCCGGCCGAGAGCCCGGCGCCGTCCTCCCCCAGCTCGGCGTCCAGGTCGGTGACGAAGTCGAGCGCGTGGGCGGCCCGCAGCGCCGTCCACAGCTGCGCGTCGGGGGCCTCGGGGCGGTGCAGCCGCAGGTTGTCGGCGATCGTCCCGGCGAACAGGTGGGGGCGCTGGGGCACCCAGGCGATCTGCCGTCGCCAGCTGTCCGGCTCCAGGTCGGCGAGGTCGTGGGTGCTGCCGTCGGCGGCGGTGATCCGGACGGTGCCGGCCTCGGGGGCGGTGAGGCCGAGCAGGACGGCCAGCAGGGTGGACTTGCCGGCCCCGCTGGGCCCGGTGAGGGCGGTGCTGGAGCCGGGGCGCAGGGTGAGTGCGGCGCCGTCCAGGGCGGGCAGGGCGCGGCCGGGGTGGCGTACGGTCAGGCCCTCGGCGGTGATCACGGCGCCGGTGAGGTCGGGGGCGGGGCGGGTGCCGGCGGCGGGCAGCGGGGTCTCCAGCACCCGGAAGATCTCGTCGGCGGCGGTGAGCCCCTCGACGCTGGAGTGGTAGAGCGCGCCGACCTGGCGGATCGGGAAGTACACCTCGGGGGCGAGGACCAGGATCAGCAGCCCGGTCTCCAGGTCCATGCTGCCGTCGACCAGCCGGAAGCCGACGGTGACCGCGACCAGGGCGACGGAGAGGGTGGAGAGCAGTTCCAGGGCGAAGGAGGAGATGAAGGCGATCCGCAGGGTGCGCAGGGTGGCCTTGCGGTAGTCGGCGGTGATCCTGGCGATGGTGGCGGCCTGGGTGCGGGCCCGGTTGAACACCTTGAGGGTGGGCAGGCCGGCGACCACGTCCAGGAAGTGGTGGGAGAGCCGGGCCAGGGTGTTCCACTGCCGGTCCATCCGGGACTGGGTGGCCATCCCGATGAGCACCATGAACAGCGGGATGAGCGGCAGCGTCCCGGCGATGATCGCGGCGGAGGTGAGGTCGGCGCCGCCGATCCGCAGCAGCACGATGACCGGCACGACCACGGCGAGCGCGAGCTGCGGCAGGTAGCGGGCGAAGTAGTCGTCGAGGGCGTCGATGCCGCGGGTGGCGAGGGTGGTGAGTTCGCCGGTGCGCCGGCCCGCCAGGTAGGACGGGCCGAGCGCGGTGGCGTGGTCGAGCAGCCGGCGCCGCAGGGTGGACTTCACCCGGGCGACGGACCGGTGCGCGGTGAGTTCGGTGAGCCAGCCGACCAGCCCGCGGCCGACGGCGGTCAGGGCGAGCAGGACCAGCGGGGTGGTCAGTTCGCCGAGGCCGGCCCCGCGCTGGAAGGCGCGGACCACGATCTCGGCGATCAGGCTCGCCTGGGCGACCACCAGGACCGCGCCCGCCCCGCCGAGGAGCACGGATCCGGCGAGGAAGGCACGGGTGGTGCGGGCGTGCGCGAGCAGGCGCGGGTCGACCGGCTGCACGGCGTCAGGCCCGGTCGGCCGGGGCGGCGGGCTGCTGACCGGCCTGGTGGCCGGGGATGTGCTGGACCCCGATCCGCTTGCGGAACACCCAGTAGGTCCAGCCCTGGTAGAGCAGCACCAGCGGGGTGAAGACGGCGGCCACGATGGTCATCAGCTTGAGCGTGTACGGCGAGGAGGCCGCGTTGGTGACGGTCAGGCTCCAGTCCGGGTTGAGCGTGGACGGCATGACGTTCGGGAAGAGCGCCAGGAAGAGCATCGCCACGGCGGCCACGATGGTCGCCCCGGAGAGGATGAACGCCCAGCCCTCGCGGCCGAGTTGGTTGGCCGCAAGGGCGCCGGCCAGGGCCAGCACCGCGGCCACCAGGGCGGCCAGGCTGCGTCCGTTGCCGCTGTCCGCCTGGGTCCAGACCAGGAAGGCGAGGGCGAGGACGGCGGCGGCCAGGCCCGCGTACCGGGCAGCCCGGCGGGCCCGCTCACGGATCTCGCCGACGGTCTTGAGCGCCGCGAACACCGCGCCGTGGAAGGTGAACAGGGTGAGCGTCACCAGCCCGCCGAGCAGCGCGTACGGGTTGAGCAGGTCGGCGAGGCCGCCGACGTAGTTCTTCTGCGCGTCGATGTCCACGCCGCGGACGATGTTGGCGAAGGCCACGCCCCACAGGAAGGCCGGCAGGAGGGAGGTCCAGAAGATCGCCTCCTCCCAGTTGCGCTGCCACCGGGCGCCGTCCCGCTTGGCCCGGTACTCGAAGGCCACGCCGCGGACGATCAGGCAGACCAGGATGGCCAGCAGCGGGATGTAGAAGCCGCTGAACAGGGTCGCGTACCAGTCCGGGAAGGCGGCGAAGGTGGCGCCGCCGGCGGTCAGCAGCCAGACCTCGTTGCCGTCCCAGACCGGGCCGATGGTGTTGATCAGGACCCGCCGCTCGGCGGTGTCGCGGGCGAGCGGCTTGGTGAGGATGCCGATCCCGAAGTCGAAGCCCTCCAGGAAGAAGTAGCCGATCCACAGGACCGCGATCAGCACGAACCAGACGTCGTGGAGTTGCATGACCCTAGGTCTCCTTTCCGTGGGTCAGTACGGTTCAGTACGGGTTCAGTACGGGTTCAGTAGGCGAAGGCGAGCGGCTTGTCGGCGTCCTCGTCCGCGGCCGGGCCGCGCAGCGACGGGTCCTTGGCCGGGGGCTGCTCGGTCACCACCGGGCCCGCCTTGGCGTACTTGACCAGCAGCCGGACCTCGACGACGGCGAGGATCGCGTACAGCGTGGTGAAGGTGGCCAGCGCGCCGATCTGGGTGCCGATGCCGACGTTCGGGGAGACGGCGCTCGCGGTGGTCATCAGGCCGAAGACGGCCCAGGGCTGACGGCCCATCTCGGTGAAGATCCAGCCGAAGCTGTTGGCGATCAGCGGGAAGCCCATGGTCAGGATGCCGATCCGCCAGCTCCACTTGGTGAGCAGCGGCCCCATCTCCTTGGACGGGGTGAGCATCAGCCGGGGCACCTCGGTGTCGCCGGTGCGGAACTCGGGGCGCAGCAGGAACTTCCGGCGGGTGGTCCAGAGTCCGATCAGGGCGGCGACGAAGGAGGTCATCCCGAAGCCGATCATGAAGCGGAAGCCCCAGTACGTCACAAAGACGCTCGGGATGTAGTCCTTGGGGTCGCCGCCGTGCGCGGCGGCCTCGGCGGCCGCGGTGTCGTTGATGCCGGGCACGGAGGAGCTGAAATCGCTGTGGGCGAGGAAGGAGAGTATCCCGGGGATCTCCAGCTCGACCGAGTTGTGGCCCTTGCTGACGTCGCCGACCGCGAAGATCGAGAACGGCGCGGGCGACTGGGTGTCCCACAGTGCCTCGGCGGCGGCCATCTTCATCGGCTGCTGCTCGAACATGACCTTGCCGAGGGTGTCACCGCTGAGCGCGGTGCCGGCGCCGAAGACCACGGCGAGGACCAGGCCGAGCCGCAGCGAGGTGCGCATCACGGCGGTCTTCTTCGGGTCGGCGCCCTCGGGCTTGCGCTTGGCCTTCCAGAGGTGGAAGGAGGAGATGCCGACCATGAAGGCGGCGCCGGTGAGGAAGGCGGCGGTCAGGGTGTGGAAGACGACGGTGAGGGTGGTGTTCTGGAACAGCACCGCGGCGATGTCGGTGAGCTGCGCCTTGCCGGTGGCCGGGTCGATCGCGTAGCCGACCGGGTGCTGCATCCAGGAGTTGGCGGCCAGGATGAAGTAGGCGGAGAGCACGGTGCCCAGCGCGACCATCCACATGCAGGCGCAGTGGATCTTCTTCGGCAGCTTGTCCCAGCCGAAGATCCACAGGCCGATGAAGGTGGACTCGAAGAAGAAGGCGATCAGCGCCTCCATCGCGAGCGGGGCGCCGAAGACGTCACCGACGAAGCGGGAGTAGTCGGACCAGTTCATGCCGAACTGGAATTCCTGGACGATTCCGGTGACGACGCCCATCGCGATGTTGATGAGGAAGAGCTTTCCCCAGAACTTCGTCGCGTGGAAGTACTTCTCCTTGTTCGTACGCACCCAGGCGGTCTCCAGCCCGGCCACGATCGCGGCCAGGCTGATGGTGAGCGGTACGAAGAGGAAGTGGTAGACGGTGGTGACTCCGAATTGCCATCGCGCGATCGTCTCGTGAGCGATTGCCAGTTCCACGTCGCCCTCTCTCCCAACCGGCCCTTTCTCAGGGCGTGTTCCGGACAAACTTCATCTATAGCCGTAGACCGCCGCACACCCGTGCAAGCTTGTCCGCTTGTGAACGTGAACACGTTCACAAGCACAGTATCCACCATCCTTACGGGGGAACCGCAGGTGGGGTGGGGTTGACATCCCTGTGCGGTGCGTCACGGTGTGTGCGGGCGGTGCGCACAGTCTGCGGACCGGCCGGGCCCGGGGCAACGAACGAGCGGGCGGACGGCGCGCCGCTCTTGGCCGAACCGGCGCTTGACAGCGGCACGCCCCGCTCGCGGTCGCGGGCGGGGCGTGCTAGGCGCTGAGCGCCTGCTCGGCTGTGGGCTTGTGAGCGGACCTCGGCTACGGACGGCCGAGGAGCTGGGCGCCCGAGGTCGAGTCGGCCCGGGCGGTGAAGAACTCGGTGAAGCCCCCCACGAACTCCTCCACCGTGATCCGCCCGTCCCCGTCCGTGTCCAACTGGCGGAAACCGTGCGACAGCTCGGCCGGGTCCACCCGCGGGCCGCCGAACACCGCGCGGTACTCGTCGAACTCCAGGAAGCCGCTGCCGTCGGTGTCGGCCGCGGTGAACACCGCCCGCAGAGCGGGCAGCAGCCCCTGCTCCAGGTACGCGTCGTCCCGGTCGCAGCCCGCCAGCGTCCCCGCCACGAACTCCTCCCGGCTCACCTCGCCGTTCCCGTCGGCGTCCATCGCCACCCGCAGCTGCTCCCACCACCCGTCGAAGGCCGCGTACACCCGGGCCTCCGCGGCCTCGTCCAACTCCAGCTGCCAGCACACGTTGTGGGCCATCGCCCGCAGGTCGTGCACGGTGATCACGCCGTCCCCGGTCTGGTCGAGCACCTCGCGGAAGAACCGGTCCACCCGGGAGCCGCGCGCGTCCCGGCGCTGCGGCCGCAGCCGGCGCGGCGGGGCCTGCTCCTCCGGGGCCCGGTAGCGCAGCCGCTCCGGGAGGCGCGGCACGACGATCCCGGCACCGCGGTGCAGCAGCACCGACAGCAGGGCACCCCGCCGGGTCCGGACCAGGCCGAACCGCTCCCGCACGACCGGCGGCAGGTCCGCCACCGTCAACTCACGGAGCAGCCGGGCGACCAGGGACCGGGTGACCCGCCACCCGGCGTCCCCGAGGAACCACAGCCGGCGCGGGCGGGGCGCCTCGTGCAGGATGTCGTCCAGGAGGTAGCGGGCGGCCTCGGTGAACTCCAGCTTCTCGGCGGCGTACCGGGCGAAGTACCCGGGCAGGTCGGCGGCGGTCTTCGGGAGCTCCTCCTCCGGCAGCTCGAAGGCCGCGATCGCCTCCCTGAACTCCGCGTACACCAGCTCCAGTTGGTCCGCGTCGTAGCCGTCCCCGCCGAGCCGCCGCATGGCCGCCACGCACTCGAACAGCGTCAGCAGCACCCACACCCTGGTCGCCGCGTCCCGGGCGTCGTACGCCTGGCCGTCCGGCATCGTGCCGCTGATCCGCTTGTGGGCGCGGTTCAGCCGGGCCACCTCCCGGCGCAGGGCGTCCGCGTCCGCGTAGAACAGCCGCCGGCCACTGCCCAGGGTGTGCTCGATCCGCCGCCACGGGTGTGCCCGGTAGGTGGAGTGCTCGTGCATCCCGGCGCCCACCACCGGATCCGCCGCCTGGAGGATCAGCAACCGCCAGGCGACGAGGGCGATCCGCCACTCGGAGAGGTCCCGCTTGAAGGAGACGGACGTCGGATCAACCACGGGGCTCTCCGGTGATCCCGGGGCCGATCACGAAGCCCTTGGCCGGGCCCTCGGGGATCACGGCCTCCTTGCCGTACGGGATCCGGGCCGCGTACTCGTACGCGCGGCGCTCACGATCCGGCCCGGTGAGGATGGTCACCACGCCGCCGTTCTCGTGATCGTCGATGATCACGTACACCGGGATGCCGGCACGGGCGTAGGCGCGGTGCTTGAGGACGTGGTCGCGCGTGCGGTTCTCAGAACCGGGCGAGACGGTCTCCACGACCAGCGCGACGCTGGAAGCCAGTACGCCCTTGCCCTCGGGATGCTCGACCGATTCGATGTCCTTCGGTGCGACGAACACGTCGGGGATCAAGACCTTGAGTCCGTCGATGACGTTGCAGTCGTTCCCGGGCCTCCATTCACTGCCCCGCAGGTGGAGGAAGAGATCCTCCAAGACCCGGTTGTTCACATCGAAATGACGGCTGCTGCCCGTGGGTGACACCGCGAGGGTCTCCTCGATGATCTCCAGGCGATAGCCCTCAGGCAGTTCCGAGGACTTCCACACGTCCCAAAGCACCTGGTCCAGGTTCACGACGGCCACCTCAGCAACTAGCACGCTCACGAGACACCTCTTCTCCGGTCCAGTGTGATGAGCCTGCGCGATCTCGCACAAGCGACGGCAGCACGGTCGCACACGACCGGAGGGCTGATCGGGTGAATGGCCCGGGGTTCACCCGAACGGGGCGTTTGGGGTGCGGAAACGCGAAACCGCAGGGCAGGCCGGAAGGGGCCTGCCCTGCGGTGGCGGGGGTGCCGGGGTCCGCGTCCTCCTCCCGAGCGGGCGCGGACCGGGTGGGTCAGGAGGTGGGGCGGGCGCCCTTGCGGCGCGAGACGTAGAGGGCGGCGGCGCCGAGGCCGATGGCGGTGGCGGCGCCGAGGGCGAGGTACGGGGTGGCCGGGTTGGAGCCGGTCTCGGCGAGCTCGGTGGCCGAACCGGTGGTCGCTGTGGTGGTCGCGGTGGCGGTCGCGGCGGCGGCCTTGGTGTCGGTGGAGCTCGAAGTCTTCACCGTAGTGGTCGACTTGTCGGTGACCGGGGTGACGGTGCCGGGCTGCTGGGCGCCCTGGTCGGCGGGCTTGTCGGCCGGCTTCTCGGCGGGCTTGTCCGCCGGCTTCTCGACCGGCTTCTCGGCGGGCTTCTCCGCCGCGGCCTTGGCGTCGGCGAGGGCCTTGTCGGCGGTGTTCTTCACGGCGAGAGCGGTCTCGACCGCCTTGTTGGCGGCGTTGATCTTGCGGAAGAGGTCGACCTTGGCGTCGTCCGCCGCCGTGCCGGTGGCCGCGGCGGCCGCCTGGGCCTTCTTCTCGGCGGCGATGGCGGCGTTGGCCTTGTCCATCGCCTTCAGCAGGTCCTGCCGGGCCTTCTCGCGCTCGGCGTCCGACGCCTTGTCGTAGACGGACATGGCCTGGTGGAGCTCGTCCTCGGCGGCGGTCCGGGCCTCGGTGGCCTTCTTGGCGGCGGCCTGGGCCTCGCGGTGCTTGGCGAGGTAGGGCTCCGGGTCGAAGGCTTCGAGCTTGGCCGCGATGTCGGCCTGCTCGGTCTTGGCCTTCTGGTAGGCCTTGGCCGCGTCGGCGGCGGCCTTCTCCAGGGCGGCGATCGAGCCGGTGTCGTTCTGGGCCGGGGCCGCCGGAGCCGACTCCGCGAAGGCGGGTGCCGCGGGGAGGACGGCGGCGGGCGAGAGCACGGCGGCGACGAGGGCGGCCGAGACCAGCGTACGGCGGAGTTTCACCATGACCCCTTTCGGGTCGAAAAGGAAAGCACATACCCTTGCCGGGGCGCCTTCTGACGCTCCGGCAGCGCCGATCATAGGCATACGGATTCTTTGCTCTCCATGCCGGTTTCCGACAATGGGAGGGACGCCGTAATTGCCCGGTCCGCAGCGGAATTGACGAGTCGACAAAGACGGTCGACAAGGGCTCAGGAAACCCGGTCGCCATTCGTGGGCAGTTCGACCCGGAACGTAGCGCCGGCGCCCGGGGCGGTGTCCAGGGTGAGGGTGCCGCCGTGGGCGCGGGTGAGGGCGGTGGCGATGGCGAGGCCGAGTCCGCCGCCGCCGCCGTTGTCGCGGCTGCGGGAGGCGTCGACCCGGTAGAAGCGGTCGAAGACCCGCTGGGCCTGCTCCTCGGTGAGGCCCGGCCCGGTGTCGGCGACCTCCAGCAGGCAGACCCCGTCGGGCCCGCCGCCGACCCCGATCCGCACCGGGGTGCCGGGCGGGGTGTGCTTGACGGCGTTGCCGACCAGGTTGGTGACCACCTGCCGCAGCCGCGCCTCGTCGCCGAGGACGGGCGCCGCTCCGGGCGCGCCGGTGCCGGCCGGGCCGGTGAGGGCGACCGGGCGGCTGGGGTCGAGCGCGGTGAGGTCGTGCAGGGCGTCGGCGGCGAGGGTGCGCAGGTCCATCGGGGCGAGGTCGAGCGGGCGTTCCTCGTCGAGCCGGGCGAGCACCAGCAGGTCCTCGACCAGGGTGCCCATCCGGACGGCCTCGCTCTCGATCCGGCTCATGGTCCGGGTGACGTCCGCCCCGGTGGGCAGCGCGCCCATCCGGTACAGCTCGGCGAAGCCGCGGATGCCGGCCAGCGGGGTGCGCAGTTCGTGCGAGGCGTCGGCGACGAAGCGCCGCATCCGGGCCTCGGACTCGGCGCGGGCCGCGAAGGCCGCCTCGATCTGGGTGAGCATGCCGTTGAGCGCGACGGACAGCCGTCCGACCTCGGTGCCGGGGGAGAGTTCCGGCATCCGGTGCGAGAGTTCGCCGGCCGCGATCCGCGCGGCGCCCTCCTCGATCCGCCGCAGCGGCCGCAGTCCCGCCCGGACGGCGAAGAAGCCGAGCGCGGCGATGAGCAGCAGGACGCCGCCGCCGATGGCCAGGAAGGAGGTGCTCAGCCGGCCGACGGTGGTGTCGATGTCCTCGCGGGAGACGGCGACCATGACGTAGGTCGGGGTGCTGACCGGGGAGGCGAACACGCCGGGCCCGGGGGTCGGCGTGCGCGGGGCCTGGATCGGCAGCACCAGGACCCGCCAGCTGTGGTGGCCGCGCTGGTCGGGCAGGTCGAAGGGGGTGTCGGGGGCGGTCTGGGTCGGGTCCAGGCCGCCGAGTTGGGGAGCCGGGTCGGTGTCCGAGACGGGCTGGCGGAGCGAGGTCTGGACCTTGCCGTCCGCGGACAGCCACTGCACCAGGTACTGGCTGGGCAGGCTGATCCGGCGCCCCGAGACGACCGGCTTGCTGCTGCCCGGGGTACTCACCTGCATCGGCGCCTTGCGGGACAACGGCACGCCGTAGCGCTGGAGTTGCTCGTCCAGCTGCTCCACCAGCTGGGCCCGCACGGCGCCCAGCACGAAGGTGTCGCTGACCGCGAGCCCGGTGGTCACCAGCACGAGGGCGAGGACCAGGAGCCGGGCGCGCAGCGACAGCCGGGAGGTGAAGCGGGTGAACACGGGCCGGCCCGTCAGCCCTGCGGGGGGCGGCGCAGCGCGTAGCCGATGCCGCGCACGGTGTGGATCAGCTTGGGGCCGTGCGCCGGGCCGGAGTCGAGCTTGCGGCGCAGGTAGGAGATGTACGACTCGACGATGGAGAGGTCGCCGCCGAAGTCGTAGGCCCAGACGTGGTCGAGGATCTGCGCCTTGGACACCACCCGGCCGACGTTGGCCATCAGGTAGTGCAGCAGCTTGAACTCGGTCGGGGAGAGCGCGACCGGGGTGCCGGCCCTGGTCACCTCGTGGGCGACCGGGTCGAGGCTGAGGTCGGCCACCAGCAGGCGCCCGTCCTCGGCGGGGCCGCCGGCCCGGCGCAGGATCGCCCGGATCCGGGCGATCAGCTCCTCCAGGCTGAACGGCTTGGTGACGTAGTCGTCCGCGCCCGCGGCCAGGCCCTGCACCTTGTCGCCGACGCCGTCCTTGGCGGTGAGGAACAGCACCGGCAGGTGGTCGCCCGGGTGTCCGTGCGCGGGCCCGGCTATCTGGCCCCGGTTGGTGCGCTCGCGCAGCTTCTCGACGACGGTGAAGCCGTCGAGGTCGGGCAGCATCACGTCGAGGACCACCAGGTCCGGACGTTCGACGGCGATCAGTTCCAGCGCTTCCGTCCCGCTCGCGGCGGAGGCGACCCGGAATCCGGAGAAGCGCAGCGAGGCTGCGAGCAGTTCGCGGATGTTCGGCTCGTCGTCCACGACGAGGAGGAAGGCCTCGCCCTGGCCCCCGGCCACGGCGGGGCCGCCCGGTGTGGTGACAGTGCCTTGCACGGGGGTTCCGCCTCCCGGTCGGACGATGACGTTCAGCATGAGGCTAGCCCCCGGAGGCTATGCGGCATGGATGAATGTTGGATTAACACCTTAACGGTCGGTTTTGCGGTGACAAGCCCCCTGGGGTGGGGCTCGGTGGTGTGCGCACGGGCCGGTCACGCCCCCGCCCGCCCGCGGCGACCGCGGACGGCGGCGGGCGGCGGCGAACCGCGGCGGGCGGCGGCGGGCGGTCGGACGGGGTGCCGCCCGACCGCGCACACACTCTCGGCTCAGTGCTGGGCGAACTGGCCCGGCCGGTAGTCCCCGGCGGGCTGGCGGATCATGACGTTGCCCCGGTTGAAGGCGTTGATCAGCGCGATGACGCAGACCAGCGCCGCGAGCTGCTCCTCGTCGTAGTGCTTCGCCGCGTTCGCCCATGCCTCGTCCGTCACCCCGCCCCCGTCGGCGAGCCGGCTGCCCTGCTCGGCCAGCTCCAGGGCGGCCCGCTCGGCGTCGGTGAAGACGGTGGCCTCGCGCCAGACCGCCACCAGGTTCAGCCTGGTCGCCTCCTCCCCCGCGTGCACGGCGTCCTTGAAGTGCATGTCGACGCAGAACCCGCAGCCGTTGATCTGGCTGGCCCGCAGCCGCACCAGCTCCTGGGTCGCGTACGGCAGCGTCGAGTCGGCGATCGGCTGGTTCGCGGCGATCAGGTGCTTGTAGACCTTGGTCATGACCGGGTTGGCGAAGGGGTTCAGTCGGGCTTCCACGGTGTGCTCCCTCGGGTTCGGCACTTCCTTGTCGTTCTCTTGGACAAGGTGGCCGGGCGCCGTGTGACACGCCTGACGGTGACCCCCGTCACACCTCCGTGCCCTCCGCGTCCTCCCCGCCCAGCGGCTTCGCGTGCAGCACCTCGCGGCCCTGTTCGGCGGCGCGGGCGATCGACTCGGAGACGAAGTCCAGGAAGCGGGCGATGTTCTCCAGCCGGTTGCCCGCCGGGGTCCCGCCGCCGAGGATGCCGACGCCCTGCCGGGCGGTGTCGACGAGCTGGGCGGTGGCCTGGGCGCTGACCATCATCGAGCGGTACCAGATGTCGTCGTCCACGAAGTAGCGCTCGCGGCGCCGCTCGTCGCGCTCCCGGGTCACCATGCCCTGGCTCTCCAGGAAGGCGATCGACTTGGAGATGGTCGCCGGGCTGACCTGGAGGCGCTCGACCAGCTCGGCGGCGGTGAGGCTGCCCGCGTCGGTGAGGTAGAGGCAGGCCAGCACCCGGGACATCATCCGGGGCATGCCGGACTGCATCAGGACGGCGGTGAACACCTCCTCGTACGCGTGCACCGCCTCGGCGTCCCGGCCGTGCGGCTGCGGGGTGGCGCCCGGACCCTGGGGCGCGGACTGCCGCCGGCGCTGGGCGCGGTGTCCGGTGGCGCGGTGGGCGAGGTCGGCGCGGTAGGTGGCGGGGCCGCCGTTGCGCATCACCTCGCGGGTGACGGTCGAGGTCGGCCGGTCGAGGCGCCTGGCGATCTCCGCGTACGCGAGGTCGTCGGCCAGTCCCAGCGCGATCTGCTGGCGTTCCTGCTGGGTGAGCCTGCCGCCCGGCATCGCGGCCTCCTTCGGGATCGATGGTCTCTGCGCTCTCCGTCCACGATAGCGTCCACCGTCAATCCATTGCAACGAAAGGCGGCCCGGGCTCGTTGCATTCCCCGCAGGTCTCTGGCGCTGATCCCTGGCAACCTACCTGCGAAAATAGGATTCTCTTGCCGCGATGCGATGAGCAGAACGATGAACGCAACGTAGCTTTTCCTACGTCAGAAACCAAGGGGCCAAGAGTGGTCCCGCAGCGCCGGCGTCCGGGCCCCGGTGGGGAGATATTCGACACCCCCGCCCGGCTGATGGCCGCGCTCTTCCCGGCCCTGCTGCTGGTGCTCGCCGAGGGGCTGCGCCGGGGCCTGCGGTTCGCCT
>NZ_JBHZCN010000050.1:0-28190 GCF_042755465.1 Kitasatospora sp. NPDC059160
CAGCGCTGCACGGGGCGGCCGCCCGTCGGCTGTGGGCCGGCCTCGCTCAGGCGCGGGCGCGGCGGGTGAAGGTGAGGTGGGTCACCCCGCTCGGGCTGCTCACCGCCTCGGTGTCGAAGCGCTCCTCCAGCCCCTCCAGCCCGGCCCAGAGCGACTCGCCCCGGCCCAGCACGATCGGCACCACGACCACGTGCAGGTGGTCGACCAGGTCGGCCTCCAGGAAGGCCCGGACGGTGCGCGGCCCGCCGCCGATCCGGACGTCCAGGCCGCCGGCCGCCTCCCGGGCCCGCCGCAGCGCCTCCTCGGGGGAGGCGTCGACGAAGTGGAAGACCGTCCCGCCCTCCATCTCCACGGTCGGGCGCGGGTGGTGGGTGAGCACGAAGACCGGGGTGTGGAACGGCGGGTTGGGGCCCCACCAGCCCTGCCAGGCCTCGTCCTCCCAGGGGCCGCGCTGCGGGCCGAACTTGTTGCGGCCCATGATCTCGGCGCCGATGCCCTCGGCCCAGGTGCGGGCCATCGCGTCGTCCAGCCCGGTGCCGCCGCCCTCCTGGCCGGTCATCCGCCGGAAGGTGCGGGTGCCGAAGAACCACTGGTGCAGCCGGTGGGCGGCGTGCCCGAAGGGCTGCTCCAGGTTCTGGCCCTCGCCGGTGCCGTACCCGTCGAGGGAGATCGAGAAGTTGTGGACCCGGACCAGGGACATCGTGCGCCTCCGCTGCTCGTGGCTCTCGGGCGCCCGGTCACGGCCGCCCGCTCGCGGGCCACGCTAGCGCCCGGGTACGACGGATCTGACGAACCGTCACGGAAGGGGCGCGGCGTGCCGCGGGCGGCGGCCGCGGCGGCCGGAACCCGGGGCGGAGGTGGCGAAGCCGTCACGATATTGTCGTGCCTTCTTCACGAGGTGCACGCCCGGTCCGGCGATGCTGCCTCCGGCGGCGCGCACCCGCGGCCGTCGTGACCTTCCCGGGGGGACGATTCCGATGACCGTACGCCGTACCCTGGCGGGCCTGCTGGCCGCCGGCCTGCTCGCCACCGCCGCGGCCCTGGTGCCCACCGCGGCCCTCGGCGCCGCCGACACCGACGACGGCACCGGGGCCCTGCCGTTCGGCTCCGCCACCACCGTCGGCCTGCACAACACCTACGAACCGGCCGCCTACCCGTACCTCGCCCAGAGCCTGGACACCGGCACCGGCATGATCGAACTCGACCTCTGGACCGACACCGTCACCCACGAGTGGAAGGTCAGCCACTCCAACCCGCTCGGCAACTCCAACAACTGCACCGCCGCCTACACCCCGGCCCAGCTCTACGGCGGCGGCACCAACAAGAACCTGGAGCACTGCCTCGACGACGTCCGGGTCTGGCTCGGCGCCCACCCGGGCGCCGGCCCGCTGGTGATCAAGCTGGAGGTCAAGGGCGGCTTCGCGGCCAACCTCGGCATGGGCCCCGACCAGCTGGACACGCTGATCGCCGCCCACCTCGGCGACGCGGTGCTGCGCCCGGCCGACGTGCTGGCCAAGCCCGGCGGCGGCGCCTACGCCACCGTCGACGAGGCCGTCCGGGCGGGCAACTGGCCGAGCCGCTCGGCCCTCGCCGGGCGGGTGCTGCTCTACGCGATCCCGGGGACGGTCGAGGAGCACAACCCCTTCGACACGCTGCACACCGACGTCGAGTACGGGCGGCACCTGCGCGACCTGGCCGCCTCCGGCCGGATCGGCCGGGCCCAGCTGTTCCCGGCCGTGCACGGCGCGGCGGCCGGCGACCCGCGCGCCAAGTACACCGGCGCCGACGCCGGGATCCGCCCCTGGTTCGTGGTCTTCGACGGCGACGCCGCCGGCTACCTGAACGGCATCGACACCGCCTGGTACGACCGCTCGCACTACCTGCTGGTGATGACCGACGCCCAGAACGTGGCGCCGAAGATCAGCGCCACCGACCCGACCGTCGACCAGGCGAGCGCCCGTACCGAGCAGCTGGCCCGGGCGCACGCGAGCATCGTGTCCAGCGACTGGCGCAGGCTCCCGGCGGTGCAGTCCCTGGTGCTGGCCCGGGGCTGACCGGCGACCGGGCGGTCGTAGGCTTCGCCCTCGTGGCGAAGACGATCGAACAACTGGTGGCCGGGCTGGCCGGGACGTACGAGGTCAGCGAGGTGTGCCTGCTGCTCGAAGCGCACCTGGAGCGCGGCGACACGGCCTTCCACGTGGAGGTCGGCGCCGCGCTGCACCGCCGCTACGGCTCGGGCTGGGCGGGTGCCGAGCACGCCTCCCTCTACGACCACGTCCTCTGGGACGTGATCAGCACGCCCGGGCGGGTGCACGTGGAGCACGCGTTCGCGCTCAAGCCCGCCGTCAGCCTGCGCCCCGGTCGGCCGCTCCACCGGACCGCCGCCGTACTGGCCGAGTACCAGCCGCTGGAGGCGCTAGCCTGGGTGTTCGAGGCCCCGGCCGGCCATCCCCGGGTGCCGGAGGAGCTGCGGGCCTGCCTGGTGCAGGAGTTGGTGCTGCGCGGCGCCCCGGTCGCGGAGCTGCCCGCAGCGCGGGCCTGGGCGGCGGCCTCGCCGTACTGGGCCGCGCACCCGCTGGCCCGGCTGCCCTGGACCCTCGACCCGATCGAGGGGAAGCCCCTCATGGCGCACTACTCCCGCGGCGCGGTGGCGTTCGGCGTCCCGTACGCACTGCCGGAGGGCGACCGGATCGCGGCGGCCGGCCGGGTGGCGGTGGAGATCGGGGCGGACGAGCCCGGGCTGACCGTGGCCCTGCGGCGCTGGGCCCGGCAGTTCAACGGGCAGCTGGAGGCGGCGGTGTTCGAGGCCGAGCGGCCGGTCGCGCCCGCGGAGCTCCCGGGGACGCTGGCCGGGCTGCCGCTGGACTGCATGTCCGGGGAGGGCTGCCGCGGCCCGCTGGGCGGCGTGGACGGCGTGGACGAGGCCCACGGCGGGGCGCATGCCGCGCACCTGGCGGTCGTGCCGACCACCGCCGCCGCGGTCTGGCGCCAGCTGTTCGTCGCCGCCTCCAGCGGCGCCGGCGACGAACGCGTGTGGTCGTACGGCGGCTACGGCCGGCTGGAGGCCTGGCGCTCGCTCGCGGCCCTGGTGGGCGCGGGCCCGGAGGACCGGGTGGCCGAGGTGGCGCGCCGGGCGGGGGAGTGCGCCTGGTACGCCTTCACCATGTGCGGGGACTGGTTCATCCGCGACGACCTGGACCTCGGCTTCGCCGTCCTGGACGCCGGGCGCCGCCGGCTCGCGGTGATCGCCGCCACGGACTACCGGGGCGGCTGACCGGCCGGTTCAAGTCATCGGCGGGTACGGCGAGTTGACCGGAGATGAAGACTCCGGACGGGGCTTCCGGGGAGCTCCCGGGTTCGCCATCCTGTTTGACATGACCCGAACTCTACGCGCGTGGAAGACCCGTGCCGCCGCCGTCGCCGTGCTCTCCCTGGCCACCCTGGCGCCCGTCGCCGTCGCCACCGAGGCGCAGGCCGCGGTGAGCGGCAAGGTGTGCGTGTCCGCCCTGCCGTCCCAGGCCCGGACCACCCTCGGCCTGATCGCCAAGGGCGGGCCGTTCCCGTACTCCCAGGACGGCGTGGTGTTCACCAACAAGGAGCACGTGCTGCCCTCCCAGCGCTCCGGCTACTACCACGAGTACACCGTGGTGACCCCGGGCGCGCCGACCCGCGGCACCCGCCGGATCGTCACCGGCCAGCGCTCGCACGAGGACTACTACACCGCCGACCACTACGCGACCTTCCGCCTGATCGACTTCGGCTGCTGACCCGACCCGTCGCCCCCGGGCCCCGGCCGCGCGCCGGGGCCCGCTGCCGTTCCCGCCCCTTGCCCTTGCCGATGCTGCCGTTGCCGCTCACCGCCGTTCCCGCCGACCGCCGCGCGGGGCCCGGACGATAGGGTCGGCGCTGCCCGCCCGCACCCCCTCCGGAGGATCCCGTGCCGCAGCTCCTGGTCGACCACTCGGCCGAACTCGCCCTCGACCGGGACGCCCTGGCCGCCGAACTGCACAAGACGGTCACCGAGGTGATCGACACCACGGTGGCGGAGTGCAAGACCCTGTTCCGCCCGGCCCCGCACCACACCGTCGGTGACGGCGCGAGCGGTGAGGCCGTGGTGCTGGTGGAGGTGAAGATCCTGGCCGGCCGGACCGCCGCGCAGCGCGCCGAACTGACCGCCCGGGTACTCGACGTGCTGCGCTCCCACCTCGCCGTACCGACCGCGATCGGCGTGCAGGTCACCGAACTCGACCGCGACACCTACCGTTTCGTCCACCACCCGGGCCGCTGAGCGGCCGCCGGAGCGGCGCCCGCCCTCCTGCACCCGGGCCCGTCACGGAAGCGCCGCCCCCGCGCGCCAGCCCACCGGGCCGGTCCGCGCTACCGACCGGTCGAACACCGACGGTATCGTGACAGGGTCGTGGAGGGGGACGCACATGGTGAAGTCAGCAGCTGGTGACGGGACGGGCGGGCCGGAGCAGCCGGGGGAGCGCGCCTCGGCCATCGCCCGTCGGCTGGACCGGCTGATGGCCCGGGAGGCGACCAGATCGGGCGGCCGGCCCCCCGCCTACCGCGAACTCGCCGACCGGATCAACCGGCTGGCGGGGCGGGACGTCATCTCCCGTGACACCGTGCGCAACCTCCACCTCGGCCTGAACCAGAAGGGCCAGGCCTGCAACCCCACCGTGGACACGCTCGACTGGCTGGGCCGGGGCTTCGGCATCGGCGCCGGCGCGAGCTACTTCCTGGACGACGCCAAGGCCGCCGTGGTGGACGAACAGCTCGACCAGCTGGAGCGGATCGCCGAGTTGCGGCAGGCGCTGGGCAACGACGGGGTGGTCAACCTGGTCAAGCGGGCCTCCGCGCTGTCCGACGGCAGTCTGCGGGTGCTGCTCTCGCTCGCCGACAACCTCCGCAAGCTCGAACAGGACGCGAGCGGACAGGGCGCGAGCGGTCAGGGCGCGAGCGGTCAGGGCGTCGTCGGCAGGGGCGTGGCAGGTCAGGAGGCGGGTCCGACCGGCGCCGGATGAGCGGGAGCACCGCACCACGCACCACCGTCCCCCGACCGGCTCCCGCCCCTCGCTCCGAAGGAACACCCCCGCCTTGGCCTTCCCCCGCGGCCTGCGCCGACGCTGCGAGCAGCGGCTCTCCGGCCTGAGCCTGCCCGCCCCGTTCACCGTCGAGGGCTTCCGCGCCGCCCTGGAGCGCGAGCGGGGACGCCGCATCGTCATGGAGCCGCTGCCCGCCCTCGGCCCCGACCTGCCCTGCGGGCTGTGGATCGCGCTGCCCAGCGTCGACGTCGTCTACTACGAGGAACGCACCAGCCCCGCCCACCAGGACCTGATCAAGCTGCACGAGCTCGGCCACGTCCTGTGCGGCCACACCGGCACCCTCGAACTCTCCCGGCTCACCGCGCTGCTGCCGGACCTGACGCCCGAACTGATCGCCCAGCTGATGGGCGCGGGCCGCACCAGCTACCACACGGCTGAGGAGCAGGAGGCGGAGATGATCGCCCTGCTGCTCGCCGACCTGGTCGGCTCCACCACCGACCCGAGCCCGGTCTCCGACCGGCTGGCCGAGAGCCTGCTGCACCCGATACGCCAACCCCGGTGGAGGAAGTCCTGATGCGCCCGCTGTTCACCTGGCTGATGCCCTCACTGATCTGGGGCGTCGTGCTCTGGCGGGCCCCCACGGCCTTCACCACCCGGGCGAACCGGGCGCTGTGGGCGGCCTTCACGGCGATCGCCCTCGGGCTCAGCTGCCGTCCGGCCTTCGTCGAGCGGGCCCTGGGCGAGCTCACCGGCATCCGGGACGTCACCCAGCTGCTCAAGCACCTGGTCGGCATCGCCGCGGTGTACTTCCTGCTGGAGTACGTCCAGGAGGTGCGCCACCGCCCGGAGCGGCCCCGGGCCGCCCGCGCCCGGCTGCTGTCGGCGCTGGCCGCGAGCATCGTGCTGAGCCTGCTGTTCGTCTTCGCCCTCCCGCACGACGCCGACGGCGCCTTCGGCATCGACGCCCACTTCGGGGACCCGTGGGTGAAGGCCTACCTGTGCGTCTTCAACACCGCCTTCGCACTGGCCAGCGCACGGGCGATGGTGCTGTTCTGGTCCAACCGGGCGGCCGTTCCGCGCGGGGCGCTGCGGGTGGGGATCACCTGCCTGGCGGCCGCCGGAGCGACCGGCCTGCTGTACACGCTCTACCGGTACTGGTTCACCCTCGCCAAGGGCGACTCCACCCGCTTCGACGCCGCCGGGAAGCCGATCCCGCTCCAGGACACGGCGAGCGAGGTGCTGCCCGCCCTGATGCTGGTGCTGCTCGTCCTCGGCGTCACCATTCCGCCGGCCCGGACGGTGGTCGGCTACCTGCGCGACCAGTACGCGCTGTGGCGGCTGCACCCGCTCTGGGCGGACGTGGTGGCCGCCGTCCCCCAGGTGGTGCTGGGCACCCCGAGCAGCCGACTGCGGGACGTGCTGACCGTCCGGGACCGCTCGGTCGAACTCGCCCACCGGGCCTTCGCCATCCGGGACGCCGCCCTGGTGCTGCGCGAGGACACCCAGGGCTCCGGGTGCGATCCGGCCTGCGGGGACACCCGGGCCGCCGAGTGCGTCCCGACGCCCGCCGCCTGCGAGGACCTCGCCCGGGTCGAGGCCCGCTGGCTGCGCGCGGCCGTTCGCCACCGGGCCCGCGAGCTGCCCGCCCCCACCCCGCCGGCGGCCCTCGCCGCGACCACCGGCGGCCGCACCCCACGCGAGGAGATCGCCTGGATGCTGGCCGTGGCCGCCGCCTACCGCCGGCTCGGCGCGGACGGGACGGCGTAGCCACCGAAGGCGCCCCGTCGCCCAAGCTCTCCGGCCGACCGGCCAGTTGACGCACCGACGGGCCGGTCGGCGACTCTGTTCGCCGGTCAGTGCCGTACGGGAGGTGCGGTTTTCGGCTTCTGGCGATTATGATCGTCACCGCAGCGGGGGTGACCCGCCGGACCAACAGGGGGTCGGGGCATGTTCAGCACGGTCGACAGCCGCGGCGGACACCGCCGGAGCCGTGACACGGGCTGGAGCTAGCCGGGGGCACGACGGCCCTGTCCGGCCTGCGGGTGTCCGGTGGCCGGGTGGCCGTACGGAGCGTTCCCGTCCCACGGGGGTGGGCGCGAGCGCTCCGTACGGCCATCGAGCCGTCGCGGGACGGTCGTCGGCCGGCCAGGCGGCCGGGCCTTCGGGCGGGCGTCAGCCGGTGGGTGGCGGTCCGGTCCAGCCGGTGTGGTGGAGCCAGTCCTCGAAGGTCATCAGGGCGGGGTGCAGGCGGCGTAGGAGGTCGATGTCCCGGTCCCGCGTGTAGAGGTCGCGGTCGGCGAAGAACCGGAACATCGCCGCGTAGTCGTGGCCGAAGACGGGTCGGGCGGCGCGCAGTTCCTCGTGCGGCATCGGGACGTACGTGCTGGCGGTGCCCGTGACCCGGGTGAAGGTGGCGGCGATCTCGTCGCCGGTGAGGCTGTCGCCGATGACCGCGAGGTCGCGGGCACCCCAGGACTGCCAGTCGTCGAACATGCGGCAGGCGAACCGGGCGATGTCGTCGAGGGCGACGAGCGGGTAGCGGGCGGAGCCGAGGGGGAGCCGGAAGGTCAGGCCGCCCCGGCCGTCCGGTCGGGGGGTGAGCCGGTCCCGCAGGTTCTCGAAGTACGGCGCGGTGGTCAGGATCGAGACGTGCTCGGTGTACCAGCCGTCACTCTCCTGGCGGAGCATCTCCTCCGACCGCATCAGCTGGATGTGGGCGGCGACGGCCGCCTTGCTGTCGAAGTGCGGGACGGGACGGCCGGTCAGGGACACCGCGCTGTCCAAGGAGGACCAGATGAAGCGTTCCACCCCGGCCCGCGCCGCGGCGGCCAGCAGGTGCAGCCCCTGCCGGTACTCACCCACGGCGCTGCCCGTCGCGAAGAAGTCCGTGTTGGCGAACACGCGGTCGGCCTGCCCGATCAGGACGTCGAGGGCCGCCGGGTCGGAGCGGACCAGCCGCACGCGGCCGGGGGCGGTGGCGGCGAGAGCGGTGGCGTGGGCGGACTCCGGGTGGCGGGTGGGGACGGTGACGGTGGCGTCGGTGGTGGCCAGCAGGTGCCGGACCAGGTGGCTTCCCATGGCGCCGGTGCCGCCGACGACGAGGACGTGGGTCACGGCGTTCCTCCCCGCTGCGCCAGGACGTGCTCGGCCAGCTGGGCGTGGGTGGCGACCCAGACGTCGCCGGACTCCCGGAGGTGGTCGAGGATCTGGCCGACCATGCCCGCGAGGAGCGGCCGGCCCGCGACATGGGCGTGGACGGTGAGCCGGAAGACGCCCGGGCCGGGAGCGGCGAGCAACTCGTCCAACAGCGCGCGGTGCAGGTCGCGGTAGGCGTACGGGCCGGCCGCGGTGTCCCGGACGTCGGAGTGGTCGCCGTGCATGAGGGAGACCAGGGGACCGTGGGCGGTGGACAGGACCTGCGGGAGTTCGTGGTCGCAGTGGTCGCCGGTCCAGCGGTAGCCGGCCTCGGCGAGGAGGCCGTCGGTGTCCCGCGAACCGGTGGCGCGCGGGCTCAACCAGCCCGTCGGACGCACCCCGGTGACCTGGCGGAGGGCGTCCGTGCAGCGACGGATGTTGGCCCGCTCGGCGTCGACGTCGAGCAGTGCGGGCACCACGTCCTGGGCCCAGGAGTGCGCGGCGATCTCGTGGCCCGCCTCGTGCACGGCCAGGACGGTCCCGGGGTGCCGCTCGGCCACCAGCCCGTTCACGCCGACGGTGGCGGGCAGGTCACCGAGGACGGTCAACAGCCGCCGGATACCGGTGGTGACGCCGTAGTCCACCCAGGAGGCGCTGTGGGTGTCGTCGACGCCGGGCAGCGGCCACGCCGCGGCCATCGGCGCGTAGGCGGGCCAGTGCCCCGGTGACCACAGCTCCAGCGCGACGGTGACCAGCGCGGCGACCTTCCGCCCGCCCGGCCATGCGGATTCCGTTCCCATGCGGGTTCCCCCAGCTCGGTAGCTTCCGTGATGGACGTCATGGACGCTAGTGAGGCGGCGGTTACCTCCGGGTTCCCGGCGCTGGACTACCGTCGCACCATGCGTGAGTACCCCGGGAGCGACTTCCTCGCCGACTGCCCGGCCCGGTTGGCGGTCGAGGTCATCGCCGACAAGTGGGCCGTGGTCGTGCTGTTCGCGTTGAGCCGGAGGCCGTGCCGACACGGCGAGTTGGCCGAGTCGATCGGCGGGGTCTCGCGGAAGGTGCTGACCCAGACGCTGCGACGGTTGCAGGGGCACGGCCTGGTCGGCCGTCACGCCGGGGCCGGGAAGGTCGAGTACGCGCTGACGGACCTGGGCCGGACGCTGGTCGAGCCGATCGCCGTGCTCACCCGGTGGGGTCATGAGCACGGCGCGGCGGTGACGGCGTTCCAGGAGCCCGGGACGGACTGACCGCCCGCGGCCCCCTCCTCGCGTCCCCGGCTGCGAGGAGGGACCTACCTCAGGCGAGCAGGCGGGCCGGGAGGTACGGGGACTCGACGTGGACGGCCCAGCCCCGGCGCCGGGCGTGGCAGGCGAGGGCGAGGACGTCGAGGCTGATCGCGGCCTCGGCGTCGGTGGCGCGGTCGGCGACCGAGTGGTGGTCGCGGTGGGCTTCGAGGGCGTCGATCAGCGCCAGGTTGAAGCTGGTCTCGTCGCCCTCCACGAGCTGGGAGAAGAGGACCACCGGCGGGCCGGGGAAGCCCCACTCCTTCGTCCGCTCGGCCTCGCGCAGGGCCCGTTCGGTGGCCGGGAGCGGGTCGACGCCCCGGAAGTAGTCGTGCAGGGCGACGCGGTAGCAGGCGTACGCGGAGCGGTCGGTGGTGGAGTGGGTGGGGCCGGCGAGGACGACCGGGGCGAGGTCCTCGCGGACGCCCGTGATCAGGGCGAGGTCGAGGGCGAGCTGCCAGTGGCCGGGGCCGGTGTCCTCGTCCCGGGTGGCCGGGTAGCGGACCGTGCGGCCGCCGATGGTCACCTCGGCCTCGGTGCCGGGCTCGGCGAGGGCGATGCGGAACAGCGCGGCGCCCAGTTGGGAGGCCAGGCGCAGACCGGCGAGCTGGGTGTCGGTGACGTCGGCGGACTGCGAGGCGCGGGCCCGGAGGAGGAGCACCTGCTTGCCCAGGGCGCGGGCGAGCAGGGCGACGGTGTGGCGGTCCTCGGGCCCGGGGTCGATCGCCTCCCGGGTGCGCCGCTCGTACAGGGCCTCGCTGTCGGGGTGGAGGGGGAGGGCCGGGCTCGGCCGGTCGATGCGGACGGGGCCTGCGGCGAGCCGGGCGACGGCGTCGGGGCGCCGGTCGCGGCCGAGACCGGCGACCCGGGGGCCGGGGCCGGCGAAGCCGGTGACCAGGGCGTGCGGGAGGTAGTCGGTGTCGACGGCGGGGAGCCAGCCGTGGGCCCGGTGGGCGAGCGCGGCGAGGGCGAGCGGGAGCAGCGGGAGGAGGCTGCGGGGGCTGGTGCCGTCGGCGCGGTCGAGGAGGGCGAGCAACCCGGAGTCGAAGGCCGCGCGGTCCTCCGCCGCGAGGGCGCGCAGGGTGCGGAGGGCCTGGGTGGCCTCGCTGTCCCGGTCCTCGATCCGGGCCAGTGCGGCGTCGATGGCGGCGAGCCGCTGTTCGGCGGTCGCGGCTTCGGTCGGCTTGCTGTCAGTCGGCTCGCCGCCGGTCGCGTCCTCGTCGCGGGTACGGCCCAGGAGGTGGGCCATGAAGCCGTTGACGAGCTGGGCGGCGGAGTAGCCGCCGCCGGCGGGCATGGCCTGCCAGGTGAAGGCGAAGGCCTCGCCGTGCCGGGTGAACCGGTCGGAGAGGATCGCGAGGCAGAGCGCGTCGAGCCAGTACCGGGGGAGGACGAGGCTGCGCCGTACGCTCCCGTCCGCCTCCTCCGGGTCGTAGCTCATCCCGAAGTTCGGGTAGTCGAGGAACACCTGGAAGCCGTCGTACGCGTAGTACGCGGCGAAGGCGATGGCGCCGGCGGCGGCCTCGGCGGCGTCCTTGAGGACGGCCCGGGCCTCCGGGGTGTCGAGGGCGGGGGAGTCGGCGGAGAGCGCGCCGAGGTGGTCGAGGAACTCGTCGGCGATCAGCCGCCATTCGGTGGCGGTCATCAGATCGGCGCGCGCGTACGAGTGGACCATCCGTCCGATCCGGTCGGTGAAGCCCTCGCGGGCCGCCGAGACCGCCGCTCCGTCCACCTGGTGACGTTCGATCCGCACAGTGCCGCTCCTTGATCCCTTGCCCGGCCGTCAGCCTAGACGTGGGGTCCGACAGTGCGCGGTGCGGGGGGCGGTGGCGGCCATCCGATTTCAAACGATGTTTGAAAATGGTCGTGGGCGCGCTAGTGTCATGATCGGCGGCGGCGGAGCATGCGGGCCCGGGGCCCGGAATCCCGCCTGCCATGGAGAAGTTGACGGCCAGTCGTACCGGACTGTCCGCACGCGCCGGGTCCGCCGTCGCTGAACCGTCCACGGACCGCCCATGCATCGTCGTGACCGCGAGGGAGAGCACATGCCGGAGAAGCTGAGCCGTGAAGCGACCGGGGAGGCACCGGCCTTCGACACCGCCCGCTGGCAGGCCCGGCTCGACGGACTCCTCGCCGCCCACCGCATCCACGGCGCCACCCTGGCCGTGCTGGCCGGCGGTGAGATCCACGAACTGGCCTCCGGCATCCTGCACTCGGAGACCGGCGTGGCCGTGACCACGGACTCCGTGTTCCAGATCGGCTCCGTCAGCAAGGGCTACACGGCCGCGATGGCGGTGCTGCTCGCGGAGGCCGGAAAGCTCGACCTCGACGCGCCGGTCGTGGACGTCCTGCCGGAGTTCGCCGTCGCCGACACCGAGGCCACCCGCACCATCACGCCACGTCAACTCCTCAACCACACCAGCGGCATCGAGGGCGACTTCGTCAGCGACACCGGCCGCGGGGACGACTGCCTGGCCCGCTACGTCGAGGGCGCCCGTACGGTCGGACTGACCAACCCGCCCGGCGCGACCGTGTCGTACTCCAGCACCGCGTACAACGTCCTCGGCCGGATCGTCGAGGTCGTGACCGGCGGCACGTGGGACGAGGCGTTGAAGGAACTGCTCACCGGCCCGCTCGGGTTGGAGCACACCATGACCCTGCCGGAGGAGGTGCTGCGCTTCCGCGCCGCGATGGGGCACATGGGCGACCCGGGCGAGGAGCCGGTGCCCACGCCGCTGTGGAACATGATGCCGCGGTCGGCCGGCCCGTACGGCGGGATCTGCGCGACGGCGGCCGATGTCGCCCGGTTCGCGCGGCTGTTCGTGGACGGCGGCGCCGCGCCGGACGGGACGCGGGTGCTGCCGGAGGCCGTGGTCGGGGCGATGCTGAACCGCGAGGTCGAGATGCCCGACCAGTGGTTCCTCGGCGCGCACTGGGGGCTCGGCTGGGGGCTCTTCGAATGGGACGGCGTCCGGGGGGTCGGGCACGACGGCAGCACCTTCGGGCAGCTGGCGTACCTGCGGGCGATGCCGGAGAAGGGCGTCGCGGTGGTGCTGCTGACGAACGGCGGGGGAGCGGCGCCCAAGGTGTTCGAGGCGCTGTGCCGGGAACTGTCGGCGGAGCTCGCGGACGTGACGATGCCCGGCTTCGAGCCGCCGGCCCGGCCGCCGGTGGTCGAGCTCGGGGGATTCGTCGGCAGGTACCGCCGCGAGGGCTTCCTGATGACGATCGCCGAGAGCGGAGGTGAGGGTCGCGGCGAGGGCGACGCCGAGGGCGTGCTGACCCTGACGTACGAGGGCGCCGACGGCCTCGCGGGAACCTTCGACCCGCTGGTGTGGCAGCTGACGGCGGTGTCGGACGCCCCGGCGAAGACCGTCTTCGCGGGGCGTCGGAACGAGAAGGACGCGTGGATACCGGTGGTGTTCTACGCCCTGGCCGACGGGAGCCGGTACGTCCACTTCGGCGTGCGGGCCACGGCCAAGTCGGCGTAGCGACGCGGGCGTGAAGGGGCCCGGCAGCGGCGTCACCCACGCCACTGCCGGGCCCCTCGGCGCCTGCGGCCGCTCGCCGCTGCCGCCGGGTCAGCGCGTGCCGGTCAGTCGGTCAGTCGGTCAGTCGCCGACCGAGACCGTGGCCGTGCGGCCCGGGGCGAGGGTGACGGTGGCGGTGGTGTACGTCCGGCCGTCGACCGTCGTGGTGCGGGTCGGCTGCGGGTGGCCGTCGACGGTGAGGGTGGTGTGGGCGCCGGGGAAGCGGGCTTCCCAGGTGAGGCGGTCGGGGCCGGTGTCGGTGAGGGTGCTGCTGCGCTGCCCGTCGTGGCGGAGGGTGACGGTGCCGGAGCCGACGGGGATGTCGGCGACCTGGACCCAGCCGATGTCGGCGGGCAGCTGGGAGGTGGTGGTCAGGGCGTGGGCCGCGGCGTCGGGTTGGACGCCGAGGAGGCCCTGGACGGTCTGGGCGAGCAGGGTGAAGGGGAGCTCGGGGTAGTCGCCGTTGAGCATCCGGCCGCTGGCGTGGGTCCGGTCGACACCGTGGTAGATCTGCCGCATCCACTTCCAGGCGGTGGCGCCGTCGTGGTTGGCGAAGTAGGTGTCGGGCAGGTAGGTGAGGGCCTCGGCGTTGACGGAGGCCTGGGGGCCCGACTCCTGGGTGTCGATGTACCGGAGGTAGTCGTCGAGGCGGGGGCCGGGGGCGAGGAGCTTCTTCATCGGCATCAGCACGCTCGTCTCGTAGCCCCAGCCGCTGACCGGGCGGCCCTGGGTGTCGTAGCCGTGGACGAGTTCGGCGGGGTGGTCCGGGTCGGTGCTCCAGGTGGTGTTGACGTAGGTCCGCAGGGTGTCGGCGGCCTGCCGGTACCCGGCCGCGCCGGCGGTGTCGCCGCGGGCGGCGGCGAGGGTGGCGGCGGCGAGGTAGGCCTGGTACTGGGAGGCGAGGGCGTCGCCGGCCTCGGCGTAGGCGGTGGTGGCGTTCTCGGCGTAGCCGGCGGTGCCGGCGAAGATGCTGCCGCTGGTGGCCTGGGGGATCGGGACGCCGTGGTCGTCGATCGGCCCGGGGTGCCGGGTGATGAAGCTGCCGAGGGTGGTGCGGACGTAGTCGGTGAGGAGCGGGTCGTCGGCGTAGTCGCGGTCGCCGGTCCACTGGTAGGCCTCGCCGGTCTTCTGGACCAGTTCGAAGGGGGCGGGCAGCTCGCGGACGAAGCTGGTGGGGCCGTGGTAGTCGATGGCGGCGTTGGTCCTGGCGTCGAAGTTGAGCGCCCAGACCGGGTAGTCGCCGTTGAGGTCGGTGGCGGAGGCGGCGAAGGCGCGCAGCATGGTCTTGTTCTGGGCGTCCAGGCCGAGCAGGTGGGCGCCGACCAGCTGGTGGGCGAAGTCGCGGCTGTAGAAGGCGGAGCGGAAGGGGTAGCCGGCCCAGTAGGTGGTGTCGTAGGTGCCGGTGGAGGTGCCGCCGGTGTTGTTCTCGTCCATGTTCAGCACGCCGGGGGCGCCGGCCTGTTGGACCCAGCCGTTGGCCTTGGTCTTCGCCCAGTCGAACAGGGCCACCAGCTCGGGGTCGGAGGAGCTGATCCGCGGGTCGTTCGGGGCGGCGGGGGCCACGGACGCGTCGTCGACGTTGATCCAGCCGGACGGGGCGGAGCCGATGGCGAGGGTGATCCGGTCGCCGGGTGCGACCGTGACGCGGGGGAGGGTGTACCTGGCGTACACGGGTTGTTCGGGCAGGGTCAGGGACCGTACGACGGTGCCGTTGACGGCCACCGAGAAGCTGCCCCCGGCCGCGCCGGTGGCGATCCAGGCGGACAGGTCGTACGTCCCGGCGGTGACGGCGGTGAGCTGCCGGCTCACCCGGTGGTCGGGGCCCGCGTCGAGGTAGGCGAGGCGGCCGCCGTAGTGCGGGTTGTTGGTGGCGACGCCGGTGTGATCGGTGAACGTCCAGCCGGCGGTGCCCTGTTCGAAGCCGGGGTTGTCGAGGACCAGCGGCTCGGTGCGGGTGAGGGTCCAGCGCTGGTCGGGGGCGGAGTCGCAGCGGCGGGCCAGCACCGGCAGGTCGGCCCGGTCGGAGTGGTCGGTTCGGCCGGGGTGGTCGGCGGGCGTGGCGTGCGGCGCGGTGAGGCACTGGCCGTCGTCGAGGGCGGTCAGGGTGTGGCCGCCGCCGGGGGCCGGGGAGACGGCGAACCGTTCGTGGTCGGGGTGGCTGCCGCAGTCCTCGGTCACGGCGGTGCGGGCCCGTTGGTGCGCGGGGCCGGTGACGACCAGGCACTGCCCGGTCGCGGCGTTGACCAGGAGGTAGCCGGCGGGGGTCGCGGTCGCTCCCGGGGGCGGGGCGCCGGTCCGGCGCAGCTGCCAGCGCTGGCTCAACAGGCCCTCACAGGCGGCCCGGACGGCCGGGGTGCCGGGCCGGGCCTCGGCGAACCTCGGCCCGAGGCACCCGCCGCCCGGGGCCGCCCCGAGGACGTAGCCGCCGCCGTCCACCAGGGTGTCCTGGGCGGCCCGGGCCGGGGTCGCGGTGGTGACCTGGGCGCCGAGGACGGTGAGGGCGGCGAGGAGGGCGAGGCCGGACGGCAGTGCGGTGGCGCGGGCACGGGGCGCGGGGGGCATGCGGGCTCCTTGACGGGGACCTGAGCATTTGAACGTTCAAAATCGCGGCAAAAGCCTTGACTCATGTGATCGGTGACATGTGTTATTTCACATGTCGCATCGGAAGCCGTCAACGGAAAGCGCACGGGCGGCTGCCAGTCCCCCCGATTCCGACCGAGTGTCACCCCCGACCAAGAGCACCCCTGACCGAGCGTCACCCCCCACGCACCCCCACCACCCCCACAGGAGCGCACGTGCGCCTTCTCCCACGCCGCCTCGCGGTACCCCTGCTCGCTTCGGCCCTCGCCGTGACCGGCCTCGGGGCCCTCACCCTCGGAGCGGCCACCCCGGCCGCCGCGCTCGGCAACGGCAACGCCCTCACCCCGCCGATGGGTTGGAACTCCTGGAACTCCCTCGGCACCGAGGTCACCGAGCAACAGGTCGTCCAGACCATCGACTTCATGGCCGCCAACGGCCTGGTGGCGGCCGGCTACAACACCGTCACGGTCGACGACGGCTGGTCGCTCTGGCACCGCGACGGTCAGAGCGCCGACTTCGTCCGGACGCCGTACGGCTCGATGCAGCTGTACGACACTGCCGGGAACCCGGTCGCCGGGACGGACGGCACCGGCAACGACCCCACCTCCGGCCACCTCGTCCCGCGCCCCGACCACTTCCCCTCGCAGACCGTCGACGGCCGGACCGTCAACGGCATCCAGTACCTGGCCCAGTACGCCCACGGCAAGGGCATGAAGTTCGGGCTCTACGCCACGGACACCTACGAGACCTGCCAGATGCACCCCGGCAGCCTCGGCCACGAGGCCACCGACGCGGGCGACTTCGTCTCCTGGGGGGTCGACTACGTCAAGTACGACGACTGCCCGTACGGGCCGCAGATCACCGGCCCGGACGGCCACGACTACGCGACCCAGGGCGAGGGCAAGGAGCTCACCCGCTCCGTCTACGCCCGCGTCCAGACCTTCCAGCGGGCCCTCGACGCCGCCTCCGCCGCCCAGGGCCGCCCGAAGGTCACCCTCAGCGTCTCCGCCCAGCCCGCCCACACCGGCGTGCCCTACCTCCTCGACCCGGCGGACCCGGCCCGCACCGACCCGGTCGTCCGGGCGGCGGGGACGGCGCCGTTCAGCGCGCCCGGCTACGCCCCGACGGGCGTCTGGTGCGGCCAGGTGGCCAACCTGTGCCGGATCGGCGGGGACCGGGACAGCGAGCTCGACGGCGTGCTGTGGAACGGCCAGTTGCAGACGGCCCTGCGCTACCCCGGGAACGTGCGCCCGGGCAGCTGGAACGACCTCGACATGATGTACACCGGCTGGAACGACGTCTACGGCCTCTACGGCACCACCGACACCTGCACCTGCCACAAGCCGTTCACCGACGACGAGTCGCGCACCGAGACCTCCGTGCTCGCGATGCTCGCCGCCCCGCTGATCTCCGGGGCCGACCTGCGGACCGCCGCCCAGTCGCAGCACACCGACGGCGGCCACACCTGGTCCACCGGGATCGGCGCGTCGAGCCTGGCGGTCCTGGAGAACCGGGACGTGGTCGCCGTCGACCAGGACGCGCTGGCCCAGCCCGCCACCCTGGTCGGCGCCGCGCCCACGAGCAGCACGGCGCCGGTGGTGCTCAAGCGGCAACTGGCCGACGGGAGCACCGCCGTCCTGCTGGTCAACCAGGACCCGGCCGCCGCGCGCACGATCGGCACGGACCTCGCCTCGCTGGGGCTGACCGGCGGGTTCGGCTACAAGGAGCTGTGGTCCGGCGCGACCGGCACCGTGACCGGCAGCGCCGCGGTCGGCGGCACCTGGGTGCCCGCGCACGGCGTCGCGATGTACCGGCTCACCCCGCAGGCCGCGACCGGCCCGGCGACGGTCGTGGACGACGGCAAGTACCACGCCCTGGGCACGGGCGGCTCCGGCGGCCCGGTGCTGGAGGTCGCGGGCACGTGCAGCGCGCCGCTGGGCGCGGCCGCCGACGTCAACACCTGGTGGCCCACCCACACGTCGGAGCAGTGGATCTTCACCGGCAACCCGGACGGCACCGTGCGGATCAGCGACAACTGCGACACCGCCACCCACGTCCACACCGTCCTGGCGGCGGGCACCTCGCCGGGAGGCAGCGCCTACCTGCTGAACTACTCGCCGGGCAACCCGTGGCAGGAGTGGCGGGTCGTCCGGAACACCGCGACCGGGGTGCTCACCGTCACCAACGTGGCCACCGGGCTCGCGCTCGACGCGGGCGGCGGGGCGGCGGGCACGACGGTGACCACCGCGGCGCCGAACGGCGCTGCGGCGGGGCAGGGTTGGAGTGTCCTCTCGTAGCCCCGACCGCGTGACGTGACCGGGTGACGTGACCGGGTGACGCACCGCCGGGGCCGGGCGCCGGGGTCCGTGGTGGGATGATGGCCCGGACGGTTCCGCAGGTGAGGGGTGGCGCGGCGCATGAGCAGCAGGTTGCGGGTGCTGAGGCAGCAGAACCGGCTGAGCCTGGAGGCGCTGGCCGAGCAGGTCGGCGTCACCAAGAGCTACCTCTCCAAGGTCGAGCGCGGCCTCAGCGACCCGTCGATCTCGACCGCCCTCAAGCTGGCCCGCGCCCTCGGGGTCGACGTCGGCCGGCTGTTCTCGGACGAGGTCGAGCCGGAGCTGGTGACCGTGGTCCGCGCCGGGGAGCGGACCCCGATCGCGGGCGGGGCCGGCCCCGGCGCCCCGCACTACGAGGGCATCGCGACCGGCCTCAGCGGCAAGCGGATGGTGCCGTTCGTGATGTACCCGCCGACCGACGCCACCGGTTCCCCGTTCAAGTCGCACCCGGGGGAGGAGTTCTTCTTCGTCCACGCGGGCGCGGTGGAGCTGGAGTTCCCCGAGCGGACGGTGGAGCTGGGACCGGGGGACAGCGTGTACTTCAACTCGGCGGTGCCGCACCGCTGCCGGAGCACCGGTCCGGAGCCGGCCCACATCCTCTTGGTCATCCACGACGAGCAGGACGGCACCGTGGACCGGGTCCCCAGCCTGCCCTGAGTGCCTCAGCCTGCCCTGAGTGCCGCTGTTGCCCGGTTCCCCTGTTCCCCGGCGGGGGTTCAGCCGGTGGCGTCCGCCAGCAGCCGGGCCAGCTCCGCCCGGCGCTCCTCCGCCAGCGGCAGCAGCGGCGGCCGGGGCTCGCCGACGTCCAGGCCGAGCAGGGAGAGGCCCGCCTTGACCGTGGTCGGCAGCCCGCCGCGCATCAGGAACTGCAGGACGGGCAGCTGGCGGTAGTACACCTCGCGGGCCGCGTCCAGATCGCCCGTGCGCACCGCCCGGTACAGCTCCAGCGGGAGTTCGGGGATCAGGCAGGGCGCAGCCGTGCACCAGCCGCTGGCGCCGGCCGCGAAGGCCGCCAGCGCGAGCGGGTTGGAGCCGTTGTAGAACGGCATTGCGCCGTCGGAGAGTTGGGTGAGGCGGTGCATCCGCTGGATGTCGCCGCTGCTCTCCTTGACCATGGTGATGTTGTCGACGTCCCGGACCAGCCGGTGGATGAGCTCCGGCGGGAGGTCGACCCCGGCCGTCCTGGGGTTGTTGTAGATCATGATCGGGATGCCGACGGCGTCGGCGACGGCGGTGTAGTGCCGGGTGATCGCCTCTTCGTCGAGCGTCCAGTAGGAGAGCGGGAGGAGCATCACCACGTCCGCGCCGGCCTGTTCGGCGAAGCGGGCGCGGCGCACGGCGCTGCGGGTGGTGAGGTCGGCGATGCCGACGACGGTGGGGACGCGGCCCGCGACGGCGGAGACGGAGGCCTCGGCGACGGCGTACCACTCCGGGTCGTCCAGGTAGGCGCTCTCGCCGGTGGAGCCGAGCGGGGCGACGGCGTGGCAGCCGGAGACGACCAGACGGTCGATCAGTGCCGTGAGCCCGTCGAGGTCGAGGCCGCCGTCGGTGCGGGAGAACGGGGTCACCGGGTACGCGATGATCCCTTCCAGGGTGGTCGCCATGTCAGGACTCCTTCCGGGCGGGTGCGGCGGGTGTAGCGGGTGCGGCGGTCGGGGTGGTGAGGGCGTCGCCGTGGCCGGCGCGCAGGGCGCGGCGGGCGTAGTAGGCGAAGTTCGCCTGGCCGCGCTTGGGGGTGGAGATCCAGTCGTGGGCCTCCTGGGCGAGCAGGCCGGGGATCTCCTGGATCTTCCCGGCCGCGCTCGCCAGCAGCTGGAGCTTGGCGGCCCGCTCGAAGAGCAGGGCGAGGGTGCAGGCCTCCTCGACCGTACCCGTGGCGACCAACTGGCCGTGGTGGGCGAGCAGCAGGGCGCGCTTGTCGCCGAGGGCCGCGGAGATGATCTCGCCCTCCTCGTTGCCGACCGGGATGCCGGGCCAGGTCTCCAGGAACGCGCAGTCGTCGTACAGCGGGCACATGTCCATGTGCGAGACCACGAGCGGGGTCTCCAGCATGGACAGCGCGGAGATGTGCAGCGGGTGGGTGTGGATGATGCAGTTGACGTCGGGTCGGGCACGGTAGACCCAACTGTGGAAGCGGTTGGCCGGGTTGGCCATGCCGTCGCCCTCCAGGACGGTGAGGTCCTCGTCGACGAGCAGCAGGTTGTCCTCGGTGATCTCGTCGAAGCCGAGGCCCAGCCGCTGGGTGTAGTAGGTGCCGGGGCGTTCGGCGCGGGCGGTGATCTGCCCGGCGAGGCCGGAGTCGTGCCCGGCGTCGAACAGGATGCGGCAGGTGAGCGCGAGCTTCTGGCGCACCGTCCAGTCGTTGTCGGGTATCGCGGTCTGCATCCGGTGGTGGGCGAGTTCCACCAGTTCGGACTTGCTGGCCTCGAAGGTGTCGGTCATGGCCGTGGCTCTCCTCGGTGACGTGACGCGGTGGTGTCGCGTACGGTCGGGTGCGGTCAGGTGCGGCTGGCGTGCCTGTGGTTGTGCCTGCGGGTGTTCCTATGGGCGTGCCGCAACCGGGTGACACCTCGTTCACTGTAGGACACAAGGTGTCCTGCGTCCATGTCGCCTGCCGGAGAGGGCAGTTCAGCCGGCGGACCGGTGCTGGTGTCGTCGCTGGAACTGCCGGTGCCGTCGCCGCCGTCGGGCGAGCGCGATCAGCGCCGCGCACAGCGCGGTGGCGGCCAGCAGGAGCAGCCAGTTGCGCAGGTACGGCAGCGGTAGCACCGTCGGGTTGCCGGAGTCGCGGCCCGCCCGCAGGACGGCGGGCAGACCGACGGCGGTCAGCGCGGCGGCCACCACCAGCCAGCCGCGCAGCACCCAGCCGCGGGCCGGGCCTGGCGCGCGGAGGGCCGGGCCCGCTGCGCGGAGTGCGGCCGCCACGGCGGCGCCCGTCAGGCAGGCCAGCGGCAGCCACAGCCCGTCGTGCAGGACCAGGGCGCCGACGGCCCACCACAGCACCCCCGCGGGCTCGGTGACGTAGGCGTCGTCGAGCAGCCCGTACAGGCCGACGCCGGTCAGCGTCAGCCCGGCCGCCAGGGCCGCCCCGCGCAGCCAGGTCGCGAGCGCGGTCATGCCAGCACCTCGATCCGGGCCACCCACTTGGTCTGCAGCACGCCGGGCCGGTTCGGCGCGATGATCCGCGCGGGGAAGCCGTGGTCCGCGCTGAGCTCCTCGCCGTCCACCCGCAGCGCCAGCAGGGTGAGCGGGTCGGCGGCGTACGGGGCGGGCAGCTCGGACACCCGGTACGGCCCCTCGGCCTCCAGCGAGGTGACCCGTACGGCCGCTCCCGGCGGCGCCCCGGCCCGCGCCAGCAGGTCCGCCACCCGGACCCCGCCCCACCGGGCGCTCACGCTCCAGCCCTCGACGCAGGCGATCGGCAGCACCGCCTCGTGCTGGGGGAGTCGGCGCAGCTCGGCGAGCCCGATCCGGAACGGCCGGGGGCCGTCGACCACCAGCCGCCAGTCGGCGGGTACGGTCACCGTCCCGGCCTGGGCGGCCGTACGGTTGACCGGCAGGCCGCCCGCCCCCTGGCCCGGGCGGCGCGGGGCCAGCAGGTCCACCGCGCGCAGCCAGGGCACGGTCTGCCCGGCGGTGGTGAGCGTCACCGCGCCGACGGCCGCTCCCACGGCGGTCAGGAACCCCCGGCGCCCGGCCACCGCCGGGGTACCCCGGGCGCGCCAGTGCCGGGCGACGAGCGGTGCCTTGACGGCCAGGTGGACCAGCAGGCCGCCGATCGCGAGCCAGGCCAGCCAGAAGTGGGTCTGGCGGAACGGGAACGGCCAGGGGTACCACTGGAGCGTGTTCAGGAGACCGGTGCACAGCTCCAGCAGCACGGCCGCCACCAGGACGGCGATGCCCAGCCGCTCCAGGGCGTGCAGCACGCTGCGGGCGGGTGGCCAGTCGAACAGCCGGGGGTAGACCGTCCACAGCTTCGCGCCGGTCAGCGGGATCGCGGCGATGCCGCTGATCACGTGCAGTCCCTGGGTGATCCGGTAGCCGTCCACGGGCCGGGAGGGCAGGTGCGGTGCGAGCCAGTGCGGCGGGTCCTGGAGGAGGTGGCTGGTCAGGCCGGTCAGGAAGCAGACCAGCAGGGCCGCGCCGAGCCACCGGCCGAGCACGACGGCCGTGCGCGGCTCGTGCAGCGCGGAGGTGAACGTGCCGTCGCGGAAGGGGCCGCGTCGCAGGGAGTCGGGCGGGGGAGGGAGCGGGCGGTCGAGGCGGCGCCGGGCACCGGAGGGCTTGGAATCCACCCGTCCATCGAAGCGCGCCGGACGTGCCGTGAGGTGCTGCGACGTCCTTACGGAATGCGAACGGCGCCGACCAGGGGGAGGCCCGGTGGGGCCGCGAGGGCCCTCGGTGTTCGGTCTTGGGGAACCGGACCGTGCCCGTTCCGGTGGGGCGAAACGGGCCGGCACCGGGAGCCTCATGCTCGTCACGGCTGCCAACGTTCCGCCAACGAATCACCAATGCCCCGCTGGTGACGTAAGTCTGGTGTGACGAAAGCCTGGTGACGAATGGTCACCGCACGTAGGGTCCACCCATGAACGACGAGATCACGACCACGTTCGGCAACAGGTTCTACTCGTTCGACGGTCGGATTCTGGAGATCTTCGGCAGTGACCCCATCCGCTTCCACGTCCGGTACCTGCACCTGAGCGTCACCGGCCCGGACCGGAAGGGGAAGCGGACGGTGGAGATCGCGCACGGCCGGCCGGAGGCGCCGGGGGCCCGCTACGTCTGGACGTACACGGCCGCCGAATGGGAGCAGGCCCAGGGCCTGGTCGAGCTGCTGGAGGCGGTGCAGGCGGCCGTCGACTCCGCTGCCGCCGTCTCCGTCTCCGGCCCCGGGCCCGGAGACGGTTCCGGTTCCGGGCCGGGGTGATGCGGCCATCGGGTCGACATGCCCGTACCCACCCGCTCCCCGGGTCGTTGCTCCTGGCACGCAGGGACCGGTCCCTCGTCAGGGCGGCCGGACCGACGGGCAGCGAGCCGCGGCAGCCGAGCTGCGGCAAGCGAGCTGCGGGAAGCGGAAGCGAACGAGGGGTGCGACATGGGGCGAATCACGAGGCGGGGCTTCGTCGCGGGCACGGCGGCGGCACTCGGCGGGCTGGCCGCGGCCGGCCCGGCGCTCGCCGCAGGGCGGGGCGGGCCGCAGCAGAAGCCCCTGCGGGCGACGGCTGAACGGCGGGACGGCGCGCGGGACTTCCGCGGTGTCTGGCTGGCGACGGTGGCCAACCGGGACTGGCCCTCCCGGCCCGGCCTCACCGCGGAGGCCCAGCGCGCCGAGCTCCTCACCCTGCTCGACCAGGCGCAGGAGCGGCGGCTGAACGCGGTTCTGCTCCAGGTCCGCCCCACCGCGGACGCGCTGTGGCCGTCCCCGTACGAGCCCTGGTCGGCCTGGCTCACCGGGGTGCAGGGCCAGGACCCCGGCTGGGACCCGCTGGGCACCGCCGTCCAGGAGGCGCACCAGCGCGGCCTGGAACTGCACGCCTGGTTCAACCCGTACCGGATCGCGACCCACGACGACCCCTCGCGGCTCGTCCCGACGCACCCCGCCCGGGTCCACCCCGACTGGGTGGTGAGCTACGGCGGGCGGCTCCACTACAACCCGGGCCTGCCGGAGGTCCGCAGCTTCGTGCAGGACGCCGTGCTCGACGCCGTACGCCGCTACGACGTCGACGGCGTCCACTTCGACGACTACTTCTACCCGTACCCGGTCGCCGGGCAGCGCTTCGACGACGACGCGGCCTACGCCCGGTACGGGGCGGACTTCCCGGACCGCGCCGCGTGGCGGCGCGACAACATCGACCTCCTGGTGCGGGAGACGGGCGCCCGGATCAAGGAGGCCAACGGCCGGGTGCGGTTCGGGATCAGCCCGTTCGGGGTGTGGCGCAACCGGGCGACCGACCAGCGGGGCTCGGCGACCACGGCGGGCATCGAGGCCTACGACGACCTGCACGCCGACACCCGGACGTGGGTGCGCGAGGGCTGGATCGACTACATCTGCCCGCAGCTCTACTGGAACATCGGCTTCGCCCCCGCCGACTACGCGGTCCTGGTGCCCTGGTGGGACGAGGTGGCCAGGGGCACCGGCGTCGACCTCTACCTCGGCGAGGCCCTGTACAAGGCGGGCGCGTCGGGCCAGCCCGCCGCCTGGCAGGACCCGGCCGAACTGTCCCGCCACCTCACCCTGGCCCAGGACTACGGCACGGTCCGCGGCCACTGCTTCTTCGCGGCACAGGACGTCGCGGAGGACCCCATCGGCGCCATGGCCCGCGTCGTCGCCGACCACTACCCGCCGTCCCCGTCCCCGTCCCCGTCCCCGTCCCGGGGCCGGGACCTGGACCGTCCGTGAGACCGTCCTGGTAGATGCGGACGGCGGCGTCCGCCCCCCTCACGACAGCCCGGTGCCGGAGCGGCGGCGCTCCACGGCGCGGACGAGGTCGGTGCCGATCTCCGCGAGGAAGTCCGCCGCCGTGTCGAGACGCTGCCCGGCCGGGGTGCTGGCGCCCAGCAGGTCGGCGCCGGTGCGGGCGAACTCGGCGAGCAGGGCGTTGCGTTGGGCACTGGCCAGCATCGAGCGGTACCAGACGTCACCGTTGATGGTGTACTGCTCGCGGCGGCCGTGCTGCCCGTCCCGCTCGCGGCGGATCAGCCCCTGGTCCGCGAGGTAGCCCACGGCCTTGGACACCGAGGCCGGGCTGACGCCGAGGCGACGCACCAGGTCGGCCGCGCTCAGGCTGCCGCTGTCGGTGACGTACAGACAGCTGAGCACCCGGGCCACCATGCGGGGCAGCCCCATGTGGACGAGGAGGTCGGCGAAGCGGCCGGCGTAGTCGTCGACGGCCGCCGGGTCGCGCCCGTCCGGTGCGGCCGGGGTGCCCCCGGACGGTCGGGCGAGGCCGGGCCGGCGTCGGGCCCGGCGGGCGGTCGCGCGCTGGGCGGTCTCCGCGCGGTAGCGGCCGGGCCCGCCGTTGCGGGCGATCTCCCGGGTCACCGTGGAGGTGGGGCGGGCGATCAGCCGGGCGATCGCGGCGTAGTCCAGTCCCTCGGCGAGACCGGTCGCGATCGCGAGACGGTCCTGCGGGCTCAGCCTGGCACCCGGCACGGGTGGCTCCTCTCCTCGGGCCTTCGCACGAGTATCCGGATCCGGGCCGCGCGGTTGCAACCGCGTTTGCATTCGTCGGCATCGTCATTGCAATGATTGACCGTCACTGACCTGCTGTGATGCTGGCGTTGAAGCAATCAGATGTTGATGGATCCTCGAACTCGGCCGTACGTTCTTCACCGACGACGAAAGCCCGACCGACCAGGGGGACCCACCGTGAAGACCACCACCCGCACCGCCCTCGCCACCGGCCTCGCCACCGCCGTGGCCGCCGCCCTGCTGACCGCCACCGCCCCGGCCGCCCTCGCCGCCGCCCCCGATGCCAGGCACGGCGGCCACCAGGGACTCCAGGCCGCGCTCGACCAGGCGGTCACCGTCAACGGCCTGCCGGGGGTCACGGCCGAGGTCCGCGACCACGGCTCGACCTGGTACGGGCAGTCCGGCACCGCCGACCTGGCCACTGGGCAGAAGTTCAAGCCGCAGGACCGGTTCCGGATCGGCAGCACCACCAAGACCTTCGTGGCCACCGCGCTGCTCCAGCTGGAGGCCGAGGGGAAGCTGACACTGGACGACAGCGTCGAGCAGTGGCTGCCCGGCCTGGTCGACGGCAACGGGTACGACGGGTCGAAGATCACCCTTCGCCAGCTGCTCAACCACACCAGCGGGATCGCCAACTTCGCGATGGACGAAACGGTTTCGAAGGAGTTCCGGGGCGAGGCCTTCCTGCAGCACCGCTTCGACCGGTTCACCCCGCGCCAGCTGGTCGGGATCGGCATCGGTGTGAAGCCCAGCTTCGCGCCCGGCACCAGCTGGGAGTACTCCGACACCAACTACGTGCTGGCCGCGCTGGTCGTCGAACAGGCCACCGGCCACAGCCTCGCCCAGGAGATCGCCGACCGCTTCGCCAAGCCCCTGCACCTCAAGAGCACCTACGAGCCCGCCGCCGACGACACCGGCATCCAGGGGCCGCACGGCCGCTTCTACTCCAAGCTCGGCCCGTTCGACGCCCCGACGCTGCCCGTCCACGACGTCACCGAGCTCAGCCCGTCCTGGGGCTACGGCTCGGGGGACATGGTCTCCACGGTGGGGGACCTGAGCACCTTCTTCCAGGCGCTGCTGGGCGGCCGGCTGCTGCCGCCGGCGCAGATGGCGGAGATGGTCACCATGAAGGACCCGAAGGCAGGCCCCACGGGGTGGATCCCGAACTCCCACTACGGCCTGGGAATCGGCTCGATCACGCTGTCCTGCGGCGAGGTGTGGGGGATGGGCGGGGCGATCAACGGCTCCTGGTCGTACACGTTCGGGAGCCGGGACGACCGCCACATGATGTCGACCCAGGTCAACGGCGACTGGGCGAACGGCGAGGCGTGGGGGCCGGTCGCGGTCTTCACGAAGGAACTGGAGGCCGAGTTCTGCGGCGAGGGGAAGAAGTAGGGAACCCGGAACCCGGACAACACCGAGGAGCGGGACGTCGGCCCCACCGACTTCCCACTCCTCGGCCGTCGAGCGCGTCAGGCGCTCTGGACGGTCCCGATGTCCGGCAGCTCCACGAAGGTGACTCCTCTCGGGCCGAACCGCCGCGCGGCTTCGGCGAACCTCTCCGAGCAGAAGGCAACCCCGAGGAGCGGGATGGAGTCGAAGAGGAACAGATCGCGCTCCGGCGGCGTCCCGAAGCGCAGTTCCCAGACCTTCTTGATCTGCCCGTCGCGGCGGAAGTCGATCCTCGACCCCGCGAGGTCGACCACGTCCTCGACCTTGAGCAGTTCGGTCCGGGGGAACTTCACGAAGTAGTAGTCCTTCGCGGGGATCCGCCTGCCCTTGCTGGACACCACGTTCAGCTTCGCGGCCTGCCAGCCACCGGTGTCGGTGGCCCGCATCAGGGCCAGGAACTCGCCGCTGACGACGTGCCCGTCGAACTGCGTGTGGAAGTCGAAGTCGTAGGCCCGGTCCTTCGTGATCAGCCACAGCTCGGCCGGCAGGTCGGCGAGCGGGGAGTCGCCCGTGGCGTAGTGCCAGGCGTACTGCATCGGCCGGTCGTGGCCGTCGTCCGAGAACTCCTCGTGGATCAACCCGTTGAGGAAGGCCGGGCAGCGGGCCTCGTCCTGGTACGCCAACGCGAAGTGCAAAGCGGTGATCCCCCGTCCACGGCCGGACACGGAGCCGGCCCCCGCCCCCGTCGTCGCCAGCCTACCGATCAGTGCGGCCGCACGGGATTCGTGAATGCGGCGGTACCGGGCCTTCACCTCACCGCCGGTCCTCCGTCTCGGCCTACGAATATCGCTTGCAGGGCTGCCACGCCCGCACGAGCATCGGCCCATGCCTGTCGATCCGCACCTCTTCGCCGTCTTCCTCGTCACCACCCTCGTCGCGATGGTCACCCCGGGACCGGACATGCTGTTCATCCTCGGCTGCGGGATCCGCGGCGGCGCCCGTGCCGGGCTGCTCGCCACCGCGGGGGTCGCGACCAGTGAGGCCGTTCACATCGCGCTCGCCGCCGTGGGACTGTCCGCGTTCTTCGCCGCCGCGCCGACCGCGTTCACCGCGCTGCGCCTGGCCGGCGCCGCCTACCTGGTGTACCTCGGTGTGCAGGCGATCCGCCACCGCGGCCGGGAGCGGGTCGAGTCGGCGGGCGCGAACGGGGTCTCCGGCCGACGCGCTTACGTTCGCGGGCTGTTGACCAACTTGGTGAACCCGAAGATGGTCACGTTCACGATCGCGTTCCTGCCCCAGTTCGTCGACCCCGGCCTGGGTCGAGTCTGGCTCCAGTTCCTGCTCCTCGGGGCGGTCTTCATCGCGATCGAGTTCCTGGTCGACGGCACCGTGGGCGTGCTCGCGGGCCGGATCGGGGGCTGGCTCGACCGGCGCGCGGCCGCCCGCCGCCGCCTCGACGTGGCGACCGGCGGCGTCTTCATCGGCCTGGGCGTACGTCTCGCGGTCGAGCGATAGGGCGTTCCGCACGGATCGACCACCCGTCGACCCGGCTCAAGGGTGTGATCCTCAAGGCAACGAGGAGTGGGGGGGGGGGCCCCCCCCCAAAACCCACCCGCGCCGCGGGGTTATAAACAAAAAACCACCCACCAACACTGTGGTATAATAGAGTTATGGGGTGAGGTGTGAATAGA
>NZ_JBHZCN010000050.1:28200-66237 GCF_042755465.1 Kitasatospora sp. NPDC059160
CGCCCGTCGACCCGGCTCATGGTTGTGATCCTCAAGCCCACGTGGTGTGGGAAGTCGGCCCCACCGACTTCCCACTCCTGCGCCTGAGCGGCGTCCTCGCCGTGCGCTGTGCGTCCGAGCTCGGCGTCGCTGGAGTTGTCACCCCTGGGCATCCGGTTCTCCGGTCTCGCTCGATACTGTCGCCGGGAAGCAGATCGGCGGGTTCGTCCCACGCGGCGTTGTCGGCTGCCCCGGCTTTCGGGCCAGGAGGTAGGCCTGCTGGCCCTGTCGGGGCCTCTCGCTCCGCGAAGACCACCGGCAAGAGCTCCGGAGGGGTGTGGACGGTCGAGTACCAGGCGAGGATGCCGCCGAGAGTGCCGTCCGGCAGGTCCAGGTCGGTCATCGACCCTTCGTCGAACTGCAGGTCCGGGCGCGTGCGACGGGCGACGGCAACGGTCTCCGGCGACAGGTCGATGCCGAACGCGGTCAGCCCGAAGGAGTGCAGGTGTGCCGTCACGTGGCCGGGCCCGCAGCCGAGGTCAGCGACGGGCCCGGCGTCGACGGCCCGGGTGAGTTCGGCGAATGTGCTGATCATCGCGCGGCCGTACAGGTCGCCCTCGAACGCGGGTGGCACGAGTTGGGCGTAGTCGACGGCAACGGTGTCGTAGGCCACCCGAGTGGCGTGTCGGTAGGTCGGCTCGGTCATGGCTGAGGACGGTAGTGCCTGCCGAGGGGCGTCGCGCTGGTGGGACCACCCGGGGCGCTGGCGCCGGTGTACGCGGCTCGGTGAGTTCGGGTGCCGGGTGCCGGGTGCCGCCCGGTGTGATGGTGTGCGGCACGCCGCCGTCGGAGCAATCGGGGCGCGAGGGCCGGCCGGTCGTCACGCTGGGCCGGGTGATCACGCTCCGGAGCAGGGATGCCACCGCTGCACGGGTCGCGTGATCCAGCACCCCGAAGCCCCACCTCCAGCCAGCACATCGGGAGACACCAGTGATCGGACACCACGCCCCAGGACATCCCGTCGTCGCAGGAGAGGCGGGCGTCCACGTTCGTGCGCGGTGGTGGCGGGCCGGGGTGGTGGCAGGGGTGTGCGTGGCGCTGGCCGGTACCGGGGTGATCCCCGCGACCGCTGCGGCGACGGGGTTCGCGCCGGGCACCACCCCGGTGCGGACCCGAGGGGCCGACCCGGTGGTCACCTTCGCCTTCACCGGCGGCTCGCAGAGCCTCACCATCCCGGCGCAGGCGGTGGTCACGATCACCGCCGACGGTGCGGGCGGCGGCGACAACACCGGTACCTCCTGTTCCGTCACGGGGACGGGCGGGACGGGGGCGCGGGTCGTCACCACCCTCCCGCAGACCACCGCCCCGACGACGGTCACCGTCAACGTCGGCGGCGCGGGCGGCAAGGGCTGCAACGGCACGGGGACGGGGGGTGCCGGCGGGTTCAACGGCGGAGCTCCGGGTGGGGGCATCCCGGTCACCGGCTTCCGGGCGGAAGGGCCGGGCGGGGGCGGTGCGTCCAGCGTCAGCGTGGGCTCCTTCCTGGTGGTCGCCGGGGGCGGCGGTGCCGCCGGGGGTACCGGGGGCAGCCTGAAGGGCGGCGACGGGGGCAACGGCGGGACGACACCCGACGCCACCGGCGGTACGGCGGGAAGCGCGACCGGCCCTGGAGCCGCGCCGGGGCAGGGCGGTGGCGGCGGCAGCACCAGCACGAACACGGGTGGTCCGGGCGGGGCGGCCGGCACCGTCGCGTTCTGCAACGCCACGACGGGTGCGCCGGGAAGCGGGTTCGTCGGTACCGCGATCGGCACCGGCGGCACCGGCGGGGCGATCGACGGCGGCTGTGCCGCCACTGCCACCGGTGCGGGGGGTGGCGGGGGCGGCGGGTACTTCGCCGGCGGGGGCGGCGGCAGCGCTGCCGTCAACAGGACCGGCACCCTGGCGAGCGGTGGCGGTGGTGGTGGCGGGAGCAGCTTCGCGACCCCGTCGGGGACCGGGACGTCCTACGCGGCCTCGACGATCGGGACGGCGAACCGGAACGGCCAGGTGATCATCAGTTACACCGTGGGCAAGCCGGTCACCACGACCATGACCGCGATTCCCCGGAGCACCCGGATCGGTTCGCCGGTCGTGCTCAGCGACACCGTCTGCCCCGGCGCGGGCTCCACGACCAGGCCCACCGGAACCGTCACGTTCACCGACACCACCACCGGGACGGCCCTCGGCACGGGACGCCTGTTCCTCTCCCTCGGCAGGTGCGCCGCCGGCGGGACGGTCACCGCCTTCCGCACCGCAGGCACCCACACCGTCACCGCCGTCTACAGCGGCGACTCGGTGTACCAGGACAACGCCGCCGACCCCGAGACCATCACCGTGACGGTGAGTCCCTGATCGGAACGCCGCCGCAGCACCGGAGGCAGACCCTGCCTCCACCGGTGGCGGGAGGAACTGGACTCCGCCACCTCCCCGTTCACCTGGTGGTGGGGCACCCTGGCCGATGAGCGGGCCGCCTGGCTGGAGACGAAGGAGTGGCCGGCGCAGCGGCGCCGACCGGCAGTTCGGCCTCACCGGCTGCCGGCCCGCGCGGCTCAGGCGTGGCCGGTGGTGTTGCCGGTGGCGTGGTCGGGGGCTTGGCCACGGGTGTAGGAGGCGAGGCGGTCGGCCAGGGCGGCGACGAGGGCGCGTAGTTCGTCGGGCCGCTCGATGGCGAACGGCCGGTCCAGTGAGGCGAGTACGGCGGGCAGCCAGTCGAGCCGCTCCGCCCGCAGCTCGACAGTCCGCCAGCGCTCGGCCGTCGCGTCGTCCTGGAGGGCGACGCCCTCAGCGGCGTCGTCCGCCAGGCGCGCGACGCTCGCCGGGAGCCCAGCGCGGATCTGCCCGACCGTCCCGTGGATCCGGACCGTCACCTCGTACCGGTAGTCGGCCGTGGCGAACGCCGACAGCACGCGGTCCGCCGGATCCGGGCCGTCGGGCACGTCGAAGGAGCCGGGCAGGGTGCGGGCGTCCGCGATCCGGTCGAGGCGGAAGGTCCGGTCCTCGTCGATCAGGGCGTCGCGGCCCGTGACGTACCACCGGCCCGCGTGGGCGACGATCCCGTACGCGTGCAGGGTGCGCTCGGTGCGGCGCCCGTCGCGGCCGGTGTGGTGGAGGGAGACCGGTCGGCGGTGGCGGACGGCGTCGGCGAGGGTGAGCAGGACCTCGGCGTCCGGGGTGTCGAACTCGCCGGGCCGGTCCGTGAAGGCGAGGGCGTCCAGGAGCGAGTCGAGCCGGCGGGCGAGGTGCTGGGGCAGTACCCGGCGGATCTTCGCCGCCGCCGTCTCGCCCGCCGTGCGCTCCGCTGTGCTCAGGCCCGCGCGGCGGCCGGCGAGCAGGCCGAGCAGGACGGCCAGCGCCTCGTCCTCGCCGAGCATCAGCGGGGGCAGCCGGTACCCGGGGGCGAGCCGGTACCCGCCGTAGCGGCCGCGCACCGACTCCACCGGGATGCCCAGCTCGCCCAGCTGGTCCACGTATCGCCGCACGGTGCGCCCCTGGACGCCGAGCCGGTCGGCGAGTTCGGCGACGGTCCGGGTGCCGCCGGACTGCAGCAGCTCCAGCAGGGTCAGTACACGGGCGGTGGGTCGGGGCATGGTCGAAGCCTAGGCGGAATAGGGGACCGGTTCTGTCCGGTATCCCGCCTAGCCTGCGACGTGCAGGTTCCCGAGTCCCGTTTCAGGTTCAGCCAAGGAGATCCCCATGGACTTCGTCTCGATCCGCGTCATCACCGCCGACGTCGCCCGCCTCGTCGCCTTCTACGAGCAGGTCACCGGGGTGCGGGCGGTGTGGGCCACCGAGGACTTCGCCGAACTGGGGATCGGCGGGGCCACCCTCGCGATCGCCGGCACCCGTACCGTCCCGCTGTTCGCCCCTGGCTCGGCCCGCCCGGCGGACAACCACAGCGTGATCACCGAGTTCCTGGTCGACGACGTGGACCGCGTCCACCGCAACCTGGCCGCCGTCCTCACCGAGGTGGTCGCCGGTCCCACCACGATGCCCTGGGGCAACCGGTCGCTGCTGTTCCGCGACCCCGACGGCAACCTGGTCAACTTCTTCACCCCCGTCACCCCGGCGGCGCGGCAGAAGTTCGCCCGCTGAGCCCGCTGAGCCCGCTGACCCCGCTGCCCGCCGAGCCCGCTGCCAGGGGAGGCCCGCCCCTGGCCCCCGCGAGTCCGGTTCGACAGAATGTTCCGGTGACGAACTGGACCCGGATCCTGACGATGACCCGCAGCAACTTCCGTGCGGCCGACCCGGTCGAGCGGTGGACCGCCCGGGCGGCCTGGGCGCTGCTGACGGCGACGGCCTGGCTGCTGGTGATGTTCACGACCGTCTTCGGGGCCGAGGTCGCCGGGGTCCCGATGGGCACCGTGAGGTGGCTGGCGATCGTGCTCACGGTGGCGGTCCCCGCCGTCTCCTGGGCCGCCGTCACCTCCGGCGGCCCAGGCGGCCCCGGCAGCCGCAGCGGGACGTCGGCGTTGACGGTCGCGCTGCTGGTGGCGGCCGTCCTGCTCGTCATCGCCTTCGTCTGAGCGGTCGGGGGAGAGCGACGGGAGGGGCCGCGGGTTACGCCTCGCCGGCCAGGAGGCGGGCGTTGACGGTGGGGTGGCCGGCCTGGGCGAGGGGGAAGGCGGTGCCGACCTTCTCGGAGTGCCCGGGGACGTCGATCCGGACGCTCAGGGTGCGGTCCAGGACCTGCTCCCTCGTCAGCCGGAAGTCGATGTTGACGGTGGCGTGCTTGGCGCACGTCTCGCACTGGCGCGGGTTGTTCGGCTGGAAGAAGAACCGCTTCGCGACCGGCTCGCCGTCGGCGAGCAGGCTGACGACGAACGAGCCCGGGATGTTCAGCCGGTTGATGCCCTTCACCCGCACCGAGACCGGGTCGGCGCTGCGGAAGGAGAAGGTGCGGGCGGCGTCGATGCTGCCGGAGAGGTTCTCCATGACGGTCTCCGCGGGGGCGGGGGGCAGGTCCAGCCGGTCGTACCCGATGTCGGTGGCGATGGTCTGGTCGGCGGTCGCGGTGAACGGCGGCAGCGGGTTGAAGCTCGGGTCGGTGAGCCAGCTGTCGTCCCCGCCGGCGAGGGTGGTGCGGAACCCGGCCAGGGTGGTCGCGGTGTTGAGGTGCTGCCAGCGCAGCCACAGCCGGTCGATGTTGCAGTGGAAGAACCAGAAGACCGGGTCGAAGGCGGAGACCTCCTGGACGCCCATCGTCGGCCCGACCGATCCGTGGCCGCTGTCGTGGGCCTGGATCGAGAACTTCTGGTAGCCGTTGATGTCGGACGCGCCCCAGAGGGACTGGGCCATCGACGTGGCGATGTCGTCGAGGACCCCTAAGCTCGTCACGTTCGCCGTGATCTCGGCGACCGGGTAGCGCTCGGTCGTGTACGGGAAGAGCCCGGTGACCGGCGGCGTCGCGGTGGCGCCGGGGTCGGCCGGCAGGACGTACTGGTCGAACGGCGGGTGCTGGAGGCGGTCCGGCAGCGGGGTGGAGATGTCCCAGTAGGGGAGCGTCACGTCCTGGCAGCCCGGGACGGAACGCAGCGCGTCCTCGAACTCGCGCAGGTAGACCCGGTGCCAGGGGTTGAAGCGGGGCTCGTGGTGCAGGCACCAGGCCTTGGGGAGCCCGTGCTGCCCGGCCAGGGTGAAGTAGCCGTCCGGTGCGGTGCTGGAGCGGGCCATGACGCCGTTGAACGCCGTTGTCAGGAGGGCGAATTCGGCGTCGGTGAGCGTGGTGACGTCCTTGCGCAGCCGGGCCGGGGCCGCCCCGCCGGGCGGCGTCGTGACCGGTGTCGAGGTGCCGAGCGGGAAGCCGTTGACGATCCAGTTCTTGAAGGTCTGCGAGCGGTTGGCGCTCCACTTGCCCGCCGCGTCCGGGGGCATGCCCGCGTTGGGCGGCGAGGTGTGGGCGAAGATCGTGAGGGCGTTCTGCTCCACCCCGTCGTAGGTGCCGAGGTCGATGCCCTTGGTGGCCATGTGGGCCACGTCCTCGGGGCGGAAGTAGGTGCGGATGTCCGCCAGGTACGTCGGCGCCGCGACGACCGGATCGGGGTCGTGGGTGGTCGGGGGTGTGGTCACGGGTCCTCCGGCGGGCTCGGGGCGGGTGCTCGGGTCGGCTGCCGGGCGCGGCGTCGGCGCCTTCGAACAGCGATCGCGAGTATGCGGGAGCCCGAAAGGTCTCTGTACGACCGACACGTGCCCGGGTGCGGAGATACGTCGACCGGCCGTCGGAGCGTGACCCGGTCCGGGTGCGCGGCGCGGGGCCGGTGACCTCGCGGTTCGACGACATCGATGTAGACCGGAGCCGCCGACCGTGGGTAGGGTGTGGCTGCTCCCGCCCGTCCGCGGCACCGCGTGCCCGTGGTCCTCGCGCCCTCCGCGCGTTCCGTACCGCTCACCGCCGGTACGACTCGGCCCGGCGCGGGCATGGGCGTCGGCACTCCGGGGCCCGGACCGGAGGTGGTGCAGCCTCTCCCAGCGATTGGATGGCACGTGTACGACGGGCGGAAGGGATCGTCGAGTCCCTTCGAGCAGACGGTCTACCTGCTGTCCGCGGCCGGCCGGGCGGCGGACGGCCTGCTGGCGGACCGCTGGCGGGCCCGGGGGATGGGTCAGACCCACCTGTCGGTGCTCGCGGCGCTGTCCCGGCAGGGCGCGCACGCCCGGCCCGACCTCGCCGCCCGGCTGCGCCTGCCGGAGGCGGAGGTCTCCGGGGCGCTCGACGAACTGCTGGCCGCCGCGCTGGTGCAGTCGATGGTCGTCCAGGTCAACGGCCGCCACGAGGTGGTGACCCTCACCGCTGCGGGCGAGGCCGCCCTGGAGGGGCTGCACGGCGACGCCGCCAGCGTCCAGGAGGACCTGCTGGCCCCGCTGACGAAGGGCCAGCGCACCGAACTGAACGCGCTGCTGCGGCGGGTGTGCGCCCGGGCGGCCCGCATCGCGGCCGGGCCGCAGTCCGTTTCGGGCTGACGCGCCGGGGCCGCCGACGCGCCGGGTTCCGTCGTCGGTTGACGCGCCGGGTTCCGTGGTCGGTCCGGTTCAGGCCGCGCCGCCTCGGGGCCCCGCCCCGACCCCGTGCTCGCGGAGCGGGCCGACCTGCCAGCCCCGGGTGGCGCAGTGGTCGAGCAGCCGGGGCAGGGCGCCGAGGGCGGAGCGCCAGGCCTCGGGGGCCGAGGTGCAGTCCGAGTCGTGCAGCAGGACGGTGCCGCCGCCGTAGAGGTCCGCGGTGACGGTGCGGTGGACGGTGTCCGGCGTGGCGCGGCCGGTCCAGTCCTCGCCCCAGCTCGTCCACAGCACCGGGGCCAGGCCGAGCCGGCGGGCCGCGAGGTGGGCGCCCGCGCTCATGACGCCGTACGGGGGCCGGAACCACTGCGGCGCGGTGCCGGTGAGGTCGGCGACGGTGTCGCGGGCCCGGCGCAGGTCCTCGTAGGTGGCGCGCGGCCCGCGCAGCAGCAGCGGGCGGTGCGCCCAGCCGTGCACGGCGATCTCGTGCCCGGCGTCGGCGATCTCCCGCACCAGCGCGGGCGCGCGGACGGCCATCGAGCCGAGCAGGAAGAAGGTGGCGTGCACCTGGCGCTCCTGGAGCAGGGCCAGGAAGGCGGGCGTGGAGGACGGGTCGGGGCCGTCGTCGAAGGTGAGAGCCACGTGGTCGGGGCGGCCGGTCCCAGCGAGCCGGGGCAGCAGCCGGTTGCGCAGCGGTCCGTAGGTGGAGAGCACGGGAGCCGCGTGGAGGGCGGTGACGGCGACGGCGGCGGTGGCAGCGGCGGCGCCGAGCAGCGGGAGCGCGCGGGGCTTCATGGGGGCCTCAGGAAAGGGAGTTCAGCGCGCCGAGGCGCGGCGGGCGGTGGGAGGTGAGCAGGCGGTTCATGGTCGTGGTGAGCCTCGCCGGATCGGCGCTGCCGCACTCGACCAGGACGATCTGGCCGGGTCTCAGCTGCGGGGTGACGGCGCTGCCGCAGGCGATCCGGAGGTCCGGGACGACCAGGTGCTCGCGGTGGTAGGCGGCCAGGCCGAGGTCGAGGGCGTCCACGTCCCGGCTGGAGAGGAAGAAGGAGCTGCCCGCGCCGGTGGCGGAGCGCAGGGCGTCGGCCCCGGCCTCGACGGAGTCGCGGCGGGTGACGATCCCGCTCTGGTAGGGCGGGCCGTAGCCGGCGTTGACCAGGGTGAGCCCGGCGGCCGCGAAGCGGCGGACCTCGGCCGGGTCGGCGGCGGCCTCGTCCGTGTCGACCGAGACGGCGGCCTGCACGGCCGACAGAGCGCGCAGGGTGGCGTCGTCGAGGTGCCCGCCGTGCGGCGGGTGCACCACGAGGAAGGCCCGGCCGGTGCGGCCGGCGTCGACGGCGTCGAACCCGCCGTAGGCGACGGCGAGTTGGGTGCCCGCGGTGGACAGCCAGGCGGTCGCGCTGAGCGCCGCGACCGCGAGGCCGACGCGACGGCCCGGGCGGCGGTCGGGGCTGCGGTCGGGGCGGCGTGGGGTGGGAGCGGAGGCGCGGGTGGGGATGGCTTCCCGGTCGGGGCGGCGGCGTTGCGCGGGGATCAGTGGTGGCGGTCCGGCGTGCACCGGGGGCGCGGCGTCGGCCGGTACGGCGGGGGAGGCGGCGGAGTCCGGTACGGCGGGGGCGGAGCCGGAGTCCGGTAGGGCGGGGGAGGGGGCGGAGCCCGGTACGCCGGGAGAGCCACCGGCGGCCCGTACGGCGCCGGAGGAACCGGCCGCGATGGCCGCGATGGCCTCCGCCGGCCCGGACGCGTCGCGGTGCAGCGCCAGCCCCGCCTCCCGGTACCGGCGCCCGGTGGGCCCGTCGACCATGGCGGTGAGCACGGCCGCGAGCTCCGCCGGGTCGCGGACCCAGGGGGCCAGGCCCGCCTGGTCGAGGGCGGCCGCGTTGGTCAGGCCGTGCCCGGGTATGCAGCGGTAGCTGACCACCGGCAGGCCGCAGGCGAACGCCTCCAGCGAGGTCAGGCCCCCGGCGTTCTGCACCAGCACGTCGCAGGCGTGCATCAGGCCGGGCATGTCCCGGACCCAGCCGAAGGCGTGCTCGACGCCGTCCGCCCGCAGCCGCTCCGCCAGGGCCCGGTTCTTCCCGCACACCACGACCGGCACCGCCGCCCCGGTGGCCCGCACCTCGGCGGCCACCCTCGCCACCTCGCCCACCCCCCAGGAGCCGGCCACCAGCAGGGCCAGCGGTGCGCCCGGAGGCAGCCCGAACCGGTCCCGGGCGGCCGTGCGCAGGGCCTCCGTGGTCGGGGTGAACCGGGAGTCGACCACCGGGCCCGCGACCGCGACCCGCTCGGCCCCGTGCGCACGCGCCTGTTCGGCGGGGACGGGATGGGCCGCCAGGTGGAGGTCGACGCCGGGCGCCACCCAGAGCGGGTGCACGGAGAAGTCGGTCAGGTAGACCGCGGCGGGCACCGCCAGCCGACCCCGGCTGCGCAGGTTGCCGAGCACCTGCCCGGCGATCGGGTAGGTGGCCACCACCGCGCGGGTGTCCGGCGGCAGCGCGCGCAGCAGCTTGCGGTGGGTGCTGCGCTGGATCAGCCGGATCAGGGCGCCCGGCCGGCCGGTGGACTCGGTGCTGGAGTAGATCCGCTGGTAGGCGGAGGGGGCGATGGTCAGCAGCCGCCGGTAGCACTCCGAGACCAGTGGTCCGAGCCCGGCGGGGACCAGGTCCAGGAAGTCCCAGCGGTCGACGGTGTGGCCCGACCCGGCCAGGCGCAGGGCGAGTTGGGCGGCGGCGCCGTCGTGCCCGGCGCCCACGCTCGCGGAGACGATGACGACGCGCCCGGCGGCGGTCGAGGCGGCTGGCGCGGACGGGCGGGACGCGTCGGCGTGGTGCGCCGATGCCTCGTGGAGGTGCGGGAGTTGCGACACGATCGGCCGATCCTCTGGCGGTGACGGGGCAGGGGCGGGTGGCTTCCGGTGCCCGTCCGGGCACGATCCGGTGCCCGGACGCGGCCGGGGCGCGGGGGAAGCCGCCTGGTGCGACGAGCGGCGGCTGGGGCCGCGGCGAACCGCGGCACGGTCAGGATGACAGGGGCTTGCTGAAGATCCGCTTAAGCTCAACTACCGCTCCGGCGTGCCGCGATGAAGGCCTGCGGCCCGGTTTCCCGGACGGGTCGTACGGCTGTGGTAGCCGGGGCGGGGTGGGCCGAAACGCCGCCGGGCGCCGGATCGGGGACGAATCAGGGGAGACCCCGACGGGGCCCAGGGATCCCGTGCCATGATGGCGCCGCCATGACCGACCTCGACGCCGGGCCCGCGCCGCTGCCGGTGCGCGCCGCCGCCCTCGACCTTCGCGTGCTGCGGGCCCTGCCCTTCGCGACGGTCTGCCTCGTGCTGTCCGCCGCCGGGCACGTGCTGGCCTCGGGGGACCGGCTGTCGCCCGGCGTGCTGCTGCTCGGGTGGGTGCTGGTCGCGGCGTTCGCCGTGCTCGGTGCGCGGCGGGAGCGTTCGGCCCGGGCGATCGTCGGCGCTCTGCTGGGCGGCCAGGCGGGCCTGCACCTGTTGTTCCACGCGGCCGGGGCCGCTGCCGGGGCTGGTACCGGGGCCGGGCAGTCGGGGACGGCGCGGGGCGGCACCGGTGGGATGGCCGGAATGCCGGATATGAGTGGGATGCCGGACATGGCGGGCATGCCGGGGATGAGCGGTATGCCGGGGATGGCCGGGCGTCGGAGCGCTGCCATGACGCACGTCACGGCGAGCGCAGGCGCGGGCACCGCCCACCACACCGCCGTGGCGGCGAGCCACCTCGGCTTCTGGTGCCATGCGACGCTCGTCGGGCTGAGCCCCGCGATGCTCCTGGCGCACCTGGGCGCGACCCTCGCCGCCGGCTGGTGGCTGCGCCGGGGCGAGGCGGCGGTGTGGGCGCTGGTCCGGCTCGCGGCCCGCGCCGCCGAGGCCACCGGGCGGGCCTGCGCGGCTCAACTCCGAGGCGTACTGGCCCTGTTCACGGCCCTGCGGGACGGGCTGAACGCCCCCGGGCGCGCGCTGCGCCGGGCCTCGGGCGCCGACCGCTCGGGCCGGGCGTGCTCGGCCTTCCTACGGCACGTGGTGATCAGGCGCGGCCCGCCGGGGTGTGCGACGGCGTGACCGGAGCGGGGACGCTCCCGGGCCAGGCCGTCCTCCCGCCCCCGATCACCCACCGCACGCGACCTCCCGTACGGCGGCCGACGACGTCCCGGTTCGGACACCGGCCCGCCGCCCGCCCGTGCGCGGCCACGCGTGCCCTCCTCTGGAGAACGACCGCATCATGCGAGCTTCCCGCCTGACCCGCCCGACTCCCTTGACCCGCACCACCCGCCTGGCCGCCGCTGCCGCCCTGGCGGCCGCGACCGTCGGACCTTCGCCTTCCGGGTGCCGAACGAGGACGACACCAAGAGCACCGTCAAGGTGGAGATCGACTTCCCGACCGACCACCCCGTCCCGTCCGCCCTGGTCGCGCCGGTGCCCGGCTGGACCGACAAGATCACCACGACCAAGCTCACCACCCCGATCCACACCGACGACGGGGACGTCACCGACGTGGTCTCCCAGGTGATCTGGACCGGCGGCCAGATCAGCCCCGGCCACTACCAGGACTTCACCGTCGAGCTCGGCGCGCTGCCCGAGGGCACCGACCAGGTGGTCTTCAAGGCCCTCCAGACGTACAGCGACGGCAATGTGGTGCGCTGGATCGAGGAGCCCCAGGCCGGACAGCCGGAGCCGAAGAACCCGGCCCCCGTGCTGCACCTGACGGCTGCGGCCGCCGACGGGGACAGCGCGGGCGCCGCGACTCCGGCGCCGTCGGGCGGTGCGACGGCAGCGCCGACGGCGACGGCGACGGCTGCGGCTGCTGGGGCGAAGGCCGACGCCAGCGACTCGACCGCCCGCGGTCTCGGCATCGCCGGCATCGTGGTCGGCGTGCTCGGCGTGCTCGCTGCGGCGGCTGGCGTACTGCTCGGCCGCCGCGGCCGTACGGGCACCTCGGCGTGAGCCCCGGGCCGGTGCGGCGCTCTCCTGCCGCACCGGCCCGGCCCGGCCCCGGCGGCGTAGCGGAGCGGGAGGTTTCGGCCGGAAACCCCGGCGGTGGCGTGTTTCCGGACGACCTGGCCCACGGTCGTTGACCGGCCGTCCGCGCGGGCGGTTGGCTCGTCCCGAACCGGGCCGCGGGGGGTGTTCGGGCCCGGCACCGTCATCTGGGGAGGATGATCCATGACCACCGCCCGCACCCGTCGCCGGTCGGCCCGCGCCGCCGCCGTCCTGGTGGCCGCCCTCGCGGCCGGCGCCGCGATGCCCGCCGCCGAGGCCCGGCCGCCCAAGGGCGAGACCGCCCGGGTCAGCGAAGGCCCCAAGGGCGAACAGCTCGACGGCTACTCGACCGCCCTCGGCCTGAGCGACGACGGCCGCTACGCCCTGTTCTCCTCGACCGCCACCAACCTGCTGCCGCTACCCGGTACCCCGAACAACGTCGAGATCTACGTCCGGGACCTGCGCAACGGCCACGTCGAGCGGGTCAGCGTCGCCGACGACGGATCGAAGCTGAACGCCATGACCTTCCAGGCCTCGATCAGCGGTGACGGCCGGTACGTGGCGTTCAGCGCCAGTGCCACCAACGTGCTGCCCGGCGGTGCCAAGCACCGCAGCGACGTCTACGTCCGCGACCGCTGGACCGGCCGCACCGAGCTGGTCACCGCGGGCGGCCTGCCCACCACCGACGACCAGAGCCGCTACGACGCCGAGAGCCCGTCGATCAGCCGGGACGGGCGCTACGTCGCCTACGTGTCCAACCGCGGCGACCTCGCCAGCGGCGCGGCGGTCACCGGCCAGAACAACGTCTACGTCACCGACCGCCGGACCGGCACCAGCCGCCTGGTCACCGTCGGCGCGGACGGCACGGCCGCCGAGGCCAACTCCTTCGACCCGACGATCAGCGCCGACGGCTCCACCGTCTCCTTCGGCTCGCGGGCGGGCAACCTGCTCCCCGCCGCGACCCCGGACGCGACCGCGGCCGCCGCCCCGGCCGCCACCGCGGCCCCCGCTCTGGCCCGGCCGCACTACTACCCCTACTACGTCTGGAAGGCCGGCACCGGCCGGATCGCCGCCGGCAGCCTGGACGCGGCCGGGCACCTGGGCGACGCCGCCCACGACGCCCGGATCAGCCGGGACGGCCGCTACCTGCTCTACTCCCTCGCGTCCTACGGCCAGGGCAGCCCCGGCCACGGCGGCACCCGACTGGACGTGTACGCCCACGAACTGGCCACCGGCCGGACGACCCAGGTCGACACCGGGCTGTCGGGCAGCACACCGGACGGCGAATCCTCCGGCGGCGAGATGACCGCCGACGGCCGCTGGGTCTACTTCGACTCCGCCGCCGACAACCTCGTCCCCGGCGACACCAACGGCGCCGTCGACGTCTTCCGCCGCGACCTGCGGACCGGGACGACCGAGCGGGTCAGCCTCACCCGCGACGGCGCCCAGAGCACGGCCGCCTCCTCCGCCCCCCGGGTCGACGCCACCGGCGACACCGTGATCTTCAACGCCGACGACGGCAACCTCGTCCCGGGGGACACCAACCTCCTCCAGGACGTCTTCCTGCGCCGCCCGTGAGACGGACCACCTGCCGGTCACCCCGGTGGTAGCGTGCCCCGACACCGTCGAACGGGGAGGGCCGGCAGGTGGACCAGCAGTTCCGCCGCACCGCCGTCACAGCCCTCGGCGCGCACCGTCCGAGCAGAAGGCATCGACCCCGGCCGGCGCCCGGCCCGAGGTGAGGAGGACCGTAGCCTGATCGACGGAGACCGTCGATGCGCTCGGCGGCATACTGGTCGGATGGGCTTCGAGGTGGGGTCCGGCGAGGACGACTGGGGTGGCGTGACGCTCGGGGAGAGGTTGCTGCGTGCGGCGGAGGGCCTCGGGGTCGTTCTGCCTGAGCACGAAGGACCGTGGAGGGGCACAGCCGCGTACGTCGACGCGGGGCTCGACCGGCGGGTGTGGGTGCGCCCGGCCGACGAGCAGCGTCGGACCTTCTGGGTGTACCTCCAGAGCAATGGCCGGTGCCTGGCCGGCGGGTCGACCGCCGATCCGGCCGAGGTGGTCAGGGCGGTGGTGGCCTGGACGGGTGGAGCGGGGCTCGCGGGAACCAGGGAGCAGGCCCCGTGCATCGAGTTCCGCCCTTGGGCCCTCGCGCACGAGCGGGAGCCGCTCGGTGCCGTCGAGCTGGAGTGGTGCCGCCGACTCGACGGCATCCACATGCCGCCGATGAACCGGTTCCCGCGCGTGCATGCGCTGTTGGCGGCGGCGTACGCCCAGCCGGTGCTCCGCCAACTGATGCCGGTGACCAGCCACTTCAACCTCGGGTTCTCCACCGGCATCACGGCGAAGCGGACCACGACAAGGGTCGGGCCCATGATCTGGCCGCACGACGAGGGGTTCTACGGGGTACGGAACGGGGGCACGTTGCTCGCGCGCTTGGAGACGCCGGAGGAGGCCGTGGCCTTCGTGGTGGCCGTCCTGCCGGAGGGGATCGGAGCGGCGCGTTAGAGCGCCGTTCGAGCGGCTCGGCTCGGGATCCGAGGCCTGCTATCGGTCCGTGCCCGGGGCGGCGTCGAGGCGGTGGAGGCGGGCCCGGACGGCTTCGGCGTCGCGGTGCTGGAGGTCGTCCAGGATGGCCAGGCCGCGGGTCCAGTCGGCTCGGGCGGCTTCCCGGTCGCCGAGGGCGAGGTGGGTGTCGCCGAGGTGGGTGTGGATGTCGGCCTGGAGGAAGTAGTCGCCGACCGCCCGCCGCAGGTTCAGGGACTCGTGGTAGGCGGGCAGGGCCTCGCGGTACTCGCCGAGTCGGTGGTGGATGTAGCCGATGCTGTCCCAGATGGAGGACTGGCCGGGCAGGTTGCCGGCCTCGCGGGCGAGGTCCAGGGCGCGCCGGCAGTGGGTGAGCGCGGCGCGCAGCTCGCCCTGCTGGGCCAGGTACCAGCCGATGCTGTTGAGGGCGAGGGCCTGTCCGGAGGGGTCGCCGAGTTCTTCGAACAGGGCCAGGGCCCGTCGGGACTCGGCCACCGCCTCGGCGTCGTCCCGGACCTCGCCGTGGGCGATGGCGAGGTCGAGCCTGGTGCGGCCCTCGCGCGGCCGGTCGCCGGTCTCCTCGAACAGGGCCAGGGCCAGGCGTAGTTCGCGCTGGGCCTCGGGCTGGCGGTCCTGGGAGCGGTGCACCTGGCCGAGCCAGCGGTGGGCGTGGGCCCGGCGGTCGGGGTCGCCGGCGCGTCGGGCGGCGGCCAGCGCGGTCTCGCCGGCGCGCTGCCACTGCTGCCACAGGCCCGACTTGAGCAGGTAGGGCACCTGGGCGCCGACCAGTTGCCAGGTGTGCAGGTCGGCCCCGGCCGCGTGCGAGGCGTCGACGATCCGTTCCAGCACGGGCTGTTCGTCCCGGTACCAGGCGAGCGCCTGCTGCCGGTCGGTGAGCTGTTCGGGTGTCACTCCGGCGGCGGGGCGGGCGAGGTCGAGCGGGTGCCAGGAGGCGTCGTCGGCGTAGGCGAGCCCGGCCGCGCGGTGGGCGGTGTGGAGGTAGTGGTCGAGCATCCGCCGGGTCGCCCCGGCCCGGCCCTGCGGTGGTTCGAGGGCGGCCGCCTGTTCGGCGGCGTACGCGCGCAGCAGGTCGTGGAAGGTGTACCGGCCGGGCTCGGGTGCGGTGATCAGGTGGGCCCGGTGCAGGTCGTCCAGCAGGGCGCGGGTCTCGGTCGGCGGGCGGCCCGTGAGGCTCGCGGCCGCCGGCACGCTGATGGTGGGGCCCGGGTGCAGGCCGAGCAGCCGGAACAGCCGGGCGGCCTGCGGGGCCAGGGCGTGGTAGGACCAGGAGAGCACCAGGCGGACGTCGGCGTGGCTGTCGCCCGCCGACAGCAGGTCCAGGCGGGCCCGGGAGTCGCGCAGCTCGCGCGCCCAGACGCCGAGCGGGGTGCCGGGGTGGTCGGCGGCCCGGGCGGCGGCGATGTTGAGGGCGAGCGGCAGCCGGGCGCACAGCTCGATCAGTTCGTCGACCGCGTCGGGCTGTTCGGCGACGGTGGTCGCGCCGAGGCGGCGGGCGAACAGTTCGCGGGCCTCCTCGCGGGAGAGCACGTCCAGGGCGATCGGCACCGCGCCGTCCAGGGCGACCAGGCCGGGCAGCCGGTTGCGGCTGGTGACCACGACCAGGCAGGTGGTGGAGCCCGGCAGCAGCGGGCGGACCTGCTCCGCCTCCCGGACGTTGTCCAGGACGATCAGCGTCCGGGTGCCCGCCAGCCGGCTGCGCAGGAGCGCGAGCTGCCCGTCGGGGTCGGCGGGGATCCGCAGGGCCGGGACGCCCAGGGCGTCCAGGAAGCCGCGGGCCACGTCGGCGGCGTCGACCGGGGCCCGGGCCGGGTCGAACCCGCGCAGGTTGGCGAAGAGTTGGCCGTCGGGAAAGCGGTCGGCCACCCGGTGGGCGAAGTGCACGGCGAGGCTGGTCTTGCCCACACCGGCGGTGCCGGCGATCGCCGAGATCACGACCGCGCCGCAGCCGGGGGTCACGTCGGCGAGCAGGGCGTCGAGGGCCCGGAGCTCACCGGCCCGGCCGGTGAAGTGCCTTATCGCCATGGGGAGTTGCTGCGGGCCCGAGGCCCCCGGGGAGGGCAGCGGCGGCGGGGAGGGCGGCGGCGCGCTCTCCGGGGCGGGCACGGCGGGAGGCGCATCGCTCTCCCGGGCGGCGGCCAGCCAGTGGGCCCGGGCGTCCGGGGCGACGCCGAGGGCCTCGGCGAGCCGGACGACCGAGGACATCCGCGGTCGGCGGCCACCGGCCTCCAGTGCGCTGATCGACCGGGCCGACACCCCTGAGCGGTCGGCCAGTTCGTCCTGGCTCCACCCCACCGACAGACGTCGCTCGCGCAGCAGCGCGGCGAAAGCAGCAGCCCCCACCCGTTCCCTCCGGATTCCCTGCGCACCGTGTCGCCGCCCCGCCCGGCCGACCCGGATCGCGCCTGAGCGTAGTCCCCCGGAGGCCAAGTGTCAGGTCAACGTCAGGTCAACGTCGTGGTCGTCGTCCTCGTCCCGGGGCGAGGATGAAGGCTTGGCCCGACGGTGTCGGGCCCGTCCGGCGGCGAGGCGCGGTTACGGGGGTACCGCGGCTCGCCGCCGCACCGGCCGCGCGCCGGCCGTCGCCGGGTCGCCGGGCTCGCGCCGGAGCGGTCGCCGAACCCGATTCCGCCGCAGGTCGAACGGTGTCATGCTGACGCCATGACAGATCGCATCGATACCGCCCCCGCCCGTGACGGGGTGCACGACGGGGGCCGGCGACGGGAGTTGGCGGCGGCGACGGTGGGGTCGGTGGTCGAGTCCTTCGACTGGAACGTGTACGCCGTGCTCGCGCCCTACTTCGCCGCCGACCTCTTCGGCCACGGCAAGGGCGGGGTCAGCGGCACGCTCGCCGCGTACGCCACCTTCGCGGTCGGCTTCGTCGCCCGCCCGGTCGGCTCGTACCTGATCGGCCGGCTCAGCGACACGCGGGGGCGGCGCTTCGCGCTCAGCCTCGGCATGGCCGTGATCGCCGTCGCCAGCCTGGGCCTCGCCGTGCTGCCGGGGCAGCGGACGATCGGCGTCTGGGCGGCGGTGCTGGCCGTCGTGGTGCGGGTGGTGCAGGGGCTCGCCTTCGGCGGGGAGGCGCCGAGCGTGGCCGCGTACGTGACCGAGACGGCGCCGCCCCGGCACCGGTTCGCGTTCAGCTCGGTCTCCTACGGCGGGATCATCCTGGGTTCGCTGCTGTCCTTCGGGGTGCTCACCCTGCTGATCCACGCCATCGGCAAGTCCGGTCTGGAGAACGGCGGTTGGCGCTGGGGCTTCGTGGCCGCCGCGCTGCTGGGGCTGGGCGCGGTGTGGGTGCGGCGGGCCGCGCCGGAGAGCGCCGAGTTCCAGCGCGCCCGGGCCGCCGCCGGGCCGGGCGGGCGCCCGCCGTTCCTGCGCACGCTCCGGGAGCACCGCTGGGCGGTGCTCACCGTCTTCCTCAACACCCTGGGCGGCACGGTCGGTTACTACTTCGCGCTGACCTACCTGCCGCAGTACGCCGCCGCCTACCACGTCATCGACAAGGAACGGGCGGCCTCCTTCATGACGGTCGTGCTGGCCGTGGTGCTGGCCACCATGCTGCTCACCGGCGCGGCCGCCGACCGCTTCGGCCTGCTTCCGGTGGCCCGGATCGGGTTCGGACTGCCCGTGCCGCTGGTCGGGTTCCTGCTGGCCGGGCTGCGCGAGGGCTGGCTGCCCTTCCAACTCGTGGCCGTGCTGCTGGGGATGATGGTGGCGACGGTGCTCGGCACGCTCAACGTGTTCACCGGCCTGCTGTTCCCGACCGAGGTGCGCGCGGTGGGCCTCGGCGTGGTCAACGCGGCCACCATCGCGGCCTTCGGCGGCACCTTCCCGCTGCTCGCCGCGTGGCTGGACTCCCACGGCAAGCTCGGGCTGATCCCGTTCTACGTCACGGTCTGCACGGCGGGGCCGGTGCTGGGCCTGCTGACGGCGATGCGGGTGCCCTCCTTCACCGCCGTGCTCCGGGAGGCGGAATCCGGGGTTCAGCGGACACCGGGAACCGCCTGACGGACGTTCACGTCCTGTGGTTGAGTGGTCCGGACCAGACGCCGGACGGGGAGGGCGACGATGGACGGCAACGGGCCGGAGAGCTGGCTGACCGAGGTGGACTTCGAGCCGCCGCCGCAGGTGGACCTGCGGACGGACCGGGCGCACTCCGCGCGGGTCTACGACTACCTGCTCGGCGGGAAGACCAACTTCCCGGCGGACCGCGAGGTCGGCGACCGGGTGCTCGCCGACCTCCCGGAGGCCCGGACCGCCGCGGCCGCCGCGCGCGCGGTGATGCACCGGATGGTGCGCCGACTGGCCGAGGAGCACGGCGTCCGCCAGTTCCTGGACGTCGGCACCGGCATCCCGACCGCGCCGAACCTGCACGAGATCGTCCAGGCGGTCGACCCGGCCTGCCGGGTGGTGTACGTCGACAACGACCCGATCGTGCTGGCCCATTCGCGCGCGCTGCTGAGCAGCACCCCGCAGGGGCGCACCGCCTACGTCGAGGGCGACCTGCGCGAGCCGGAGAGGTTCCTGGCCGATCCGGGGGTGGCCGCCACCCTGGACCTGACGCAGCCGGTCGCGCTGACGCTGATCAACATCGTGCACTTCCTCTCCGACGAGGCCGCGCACCCGCCCGTGCGCAAGCTCGTGGACGCCCTGCCCTCCGGCAGCTTCCTGGCCCTGAGCGCGGGCACGGCCGACAATGCGCCCGAGGCGGCCAAGGCGGGCGCCCGGCGTTACGCGGAGGCCGGAATAGAGGTCCACACGCGTTCGCACGCCGAGGTGGAACGTTTCTTCACCGGCCTGGAGCTGGACGACCCCGGCGTGGTCCTGATCAACCAGTGGCACCCCGAACTGGGCGACCCCGCGCAGCGGCTCGACGGCCAGGTCTCGGTGTACGGCGGCGTGGGCCGCAAGCCGTAGGCAGGCCGTCGCCGGCTCTGCCGCTCCCTCACGGACGTTGCCGAGGCCGGCGTCCGTGAGGGACCGGTCGTTCCCGGAGGAACAGGGACAGTACCGCCGGGACGACCATCACCCAGGCGGCGATCGCGAACACCGTGTGGGTGGAGGAGACGATCGCGTCCAGCGCGACGCGCTTCTGCTCCGGGTCCAGGGTGGGCAGGGCGGAGGTGTTCAACCGGCCGTCGGCGTCGGCGGCGCCCGCCGCACTGCTGAGCTTCGAGGCGAGTTCGCGGTTGAGCACGGTGCCGAACAGCGCCAGGCCGGCCGAGGCTCCGAGTTGCTGGGCGAAGCGCACCGAGGTGGTGGCCACGCCGAGGTGCTCCGGGCCGACCGCGCTCTGGGTGATCATCAGGCCGATGCCCAGGCAGAGCCCGAGTCCGAGGCCGAGCAGGAACAGTCCGAAGCCGAGGAACCAGAGCGGGGTGTCGGTCCCCAGGCCGGTGAAGACCACCATCGCGCCGGCGACCAGCAGGTGGCCGACGAGCAGCTGGTAGCGGTGGCGGCCGGCCATCCTGACCATGGCCTTCCCGGAGAGCACACCGATGACGACCATGCCGATGGCCATCGGGAAGAACAGCAGACCGGCGCCGGTGGGGGTGAGCCCCCGGGCCTCCTGGAGGTAGCCGGCCAGGTAGGCCACCGAACCGGCCAGGCCGATGCCGCCGAAGAAGCCGAGCGGCACCATGATGCGGACGACCGGGTTGCGCAGCAGGGCCGGTGTGAAGATCGGTTCGGCCGCGGTGGTCTGACGCCAGGCGAACGCGGCCAGCAGGACGATCGCGGCAGCGCCCAGGCCCTCGATGGTCGGTGAGGTCCAGGCGTAGTCCTTGCCGCCCCACTGGGAGACCATCAGCAGTGCGCTCGCGGCTGCGGCGATGAGGGCCGCGCCCAGGAAGTCGATGCGGCGTCCGACCGGTGTCACCGGCAGTCGGACCAGCAGTGCGGACGTGACGAACGCGGCGATGCCCAGCGGGATGTTGAGGTAGAACACCCAGCGCCAGTTCAGATGGTTGGCGACCAGTCCGCCTGCGGCCGGACCGAGCACGATGCCCAGGCCCACCATGATCCCGCCCATGCCCGCCTTACCCGAATCCTCCTCCGCGTGCGTCCCGCCCGGCCTCGTGAGCAGTCCGAGGACCACCATGGTCACGGACATCAGTCCGCCGCCGCCCACGCCCTGCACGGCCCGGAAGGCGATCAGCTCGGGCAGGTTCCGCGCGAGGCCGCACAGGACCGACCCGGCCAGGAAGACGCCGAGCGAGAACAGGTAGACGCGCTTGGCGCCGTGGACGTCGGCCAGTTTCCCGTACAGCGGGAGCACGATGCAGTCGGCCAGGGTGTAGGCCGTCAGCAGCCACGGCAGGTGATCGACGCCGTGCAGCGGGTCGAGATCCTTGACCATCGTCCAGGACACCGCGCTGACGATGTTCTGGTCGAGCAGGCCCAGTAACAGGGTGGCGAAGCAGCCCGTCACGGCGATGACCACGTGCTTCCGGCTCATCGGCGGGTCGGCGCCCTCCCCGGGCACCGCCCCGACCGCTGCTGTGCTGTGCATCCGACCCCTCCTCCTGGGCGCGGTCGCCCGGTGGCGACCCCTGGGAGGATTTTTATAGTCACTAAAATGCTGTTGTCAATAAAATCTTTGAGCGACACAAGTGATGTGGTAGCGTGCCGGCATGAGCAACGGGACCGGCAGCCTGCGGGAGCGGAAGAAGCAGCAGACGCGGCGGGCCGTCTCCGAGGCGGCGATCGCGCTGTTCCTGGAGCGCGGCTTCGACAACGTCCCCGTCTCCGAGGTCGCGGCGGTGGCCGAGGTCTCGACGATGACGGTCTTCAACCACTTCCCGACCAAGGAGGACCTGGTCCTGCACCGCTTCGAGGACCACTTCGACGACATCGTCGCCGTCGTCCTCGACAGGGCCCCCGGCGAGTCCGCGATCGTGGCCGTGCGCCGGCGCTTCCTGGCCGGACTCGACCGGCACGACGTCGTGACCGGCCTCGACGACGACCCGCACGTCCTCGCCTTCCATCGGATGGTGCTCGCCGCGCCGAGCCTGCGGCTGCGCGTCCTGGAGCAGGCCACCCGCACGGTCGACGCGCTCGCCGACGCGCTCGCCGAGCAGAGCGGGGCCGGCGTGCGGGATGTCGCGTCCCGTACGGTGGCGCGTACGGTGGCAGCCCAACTGTGCGGGGTGCAGGCCGAGTTGGTCCGGGAGAACGTCCGGCGACTCGCGGCCGGTGAGGCGGCCGAGGTGGTCCACCCGGACGCGGTGGCCGCCGCGCGGCGGGCGTTCGACCTCCTGGAGCACGGGCTGGGCGGCTACTGCGTGTGAGGTGCGGGCTCGGGCGGCTGCCGTGGGGGCGACGGGGGTGACGTCCGCCCGGCGGGCGTCACGGTGCCATGGTGAGGCCCGCCGCGCCGGCGCCGCGGCTGAGCACCATCGTGCGGATGTGGTCCAGCGCGCGGACCCAGTCGGCGCGGCCCGGGTTGCGGCGGACGGCCTCGCGCAGGTCGAGCACCCGGTAGGGCGGGCCGAGGTCGGTGATCTGCGGGACGAACTCGGCCCGGCTCACCGTCCAGCGCTGCCCCGGCCCGGCGGGCGGACCGACGGTGAAGCGAGCGAGCGAGCTCCAGTTGCCGCGCGGGTCCTCGGTGTCGCCGTGGGTGAACATGTGCCCGGCGAGCTGGTCCCCGAGGCCGTAGACCGTCCAGGTGTCGCCGATCTTCTCGTAGGCCTGCGGGATGTGGGCGTGGGTGCCCAGGATCAGGTCGACGTCGGGGCGGCCCGGGCCCTCGCCGGCTGCGGCCAACTCGCTTGCCAGCGTGAGCTGTTGCTCGTTCGGGGTGTCCTGCCACTCGGTGCCCCAGTGGATGCTGACCACCACCAGGTCGGCGCCCCCGGCCCGGGCGGCGCGGGCGTCGGCGAGGATCCGGTCCCGGTCGATCAGGTTGACCGCCCAGGGCTCGTCCTTCGGCAGTGGGATGCCGTTGGTGCCGTAGGTGTAGGCGAGTTGGGCCACCGTCGCGCCGCCCGCCCGCAGCAGCGCGGGCTTCCCGGCCTCCTCGGCGGTGCGGGCGGAGCCGGTGTGGGCGAGGCCGACGGCGTCCATCGCGTCGAGCGTACGGCGGATGCCGGCCGGGCCGTCGTCCAGGGTGTGGTTGGACGCGGTGTCGCAGGAGGCGTAGCCCGCGTCCCTGAGCGCCTTGGCGACCTGGGGCGGGGACTTGAAGGCCGGGTAGCCGGTGTACGGGCCGCCGTCGGCGCCGTAGACGGTCTCCATGTGGCAGATGGCCAGGTCGGCGCCGCTGATCAGCGGTTTGACGCCGGCCAGCATGGCGGTGAAGTCGTAGCCGGTGCCGCCGGAGTCCTCCTTCGCCTGCTGGATGATCTCGGTGTGGGGCAGGACGTCGCCGGTGGCGACCAGGGTGAACGCCCTTGGCTCGGAAGGGGTTTGGCCTCCTGCCGTCGCGGTGGCCGTCGCGGTGGGGTCCTCGGTGGCCGTCGCGGTCCGGTCCCCGGTGGCGTTCGGCGTGGGTGCCGGGGCTCCGCAGCCGGGGAGGGCGAGCAGCAGGGCGAGGGCCGTGGTGGCGGTCCGGCGGCGGGGGAAGGGCACGGTCGTCTCGTCTCACGATCGGAAGGTGTGATCAACCCTCCGACTATGCGGGTGCCCGATCCACCGGACCCGCGCCCCACGCCCGCAGGTCACCCGGGGGGCCGCCGAGCCCGTCGACAGTGACCATGCGTCACCCCTTGTACACCGTCCGCGCGATGTGCTGACATAGCCACGTCAAACCCGAGGGGGCCGCGCTCGGCCTCGTCCGCAACGCCGTCGCGCCGCCCTGCGCCGCAGCGCGCCGCTCCGCCCCCGAACCTCCGTGGACGATCGAAGGGGAAGCCCATGCTGCTCCGTACCCTGGCCGTCGCCGCCACCGCGACCGCCGCACTGGTCGGCACCTCGACCTTCGGCGGCGACTCGCTGCCGACCCCGCCGGACCGCATCGTCATCGACGTCGCGACCGTCAACGGCTCCGGCTGTCCGGCCGGAACCGCCGCCGTCGCCGTCTCGCCCGACAACACCGCCTTCACCGTGACGTACAGCAGCTACCTCGCCCAGGTGGGCGTCGGCTCCAAGCCCACCGACTTCCGGAAGAACTGCCAGCTCGACCTGCGGGTGCACGTCCCCCAGGGCTTCACCTACGCCATCGCCTCCGCCGACTACCGCGGCTTCGCCCACCTGGAACAGGGCGCGAACGGCACCGAACGGGCCAACTACTACTTCCAGGGCGACTCCCAGACCAGCTACCAGAGCCACCGCTTCGACGGCCCGAAGGACGACAGCTGGCAGGCGACCGACACCGTCGACGTCGCCGCCCTGGTCTTCGCCCCCTGCGGCGAGGAGCGCAACTTCAACATCAACACCGAACTGCGCGTCGCCGGCGGCAGCTCCGACCAGGCCCACACCACCAGCTTCATGACGATGGACTCCACCGACGGCAACATCAACACCACCTACCACCTCGCCTGGAAGCAGTGCCCCTGACCTCCCCGCACCCGCCCCGGCCCCGACGGAGCCCCGGCCGTCGGGGCCGCGGCGCGCCCGGGGGTGGTGCGGGCCCGGGGGTGGTGCGGGCCCGGGGGTTGTGCGCGCCCGGGGCCCGTCGGACGGCGGGGGAGGGGCCCGCCGTTCGGCTGGAGTCGTGGGGCTACCGGGCGGTAAGGCTCAAGTGACCATCAGATCGCCTTGATCGGCGCTTCGGCGGCTCCGTAGTTTGAACCCCCCCCGCACCGTGATCCGCAGAACGACAAGGAGCCCCATGCGCTTCCACCCGCCCACGTCCGGCGCCACCGCGCCAGGGAACGAGTGCTGACCGTGGCCGCCTCCGCAGCGACCGCTGCCACCCTGACGCCGATCCCCGCCGCCGCCCAGCAGCGCGCCCTCGCCCTGTACGCCGAGGGCGCCGAGGTCAAGGCCGTCCGCGCGCTGCGCGAGGACACCTTCCTCGCCCTCCTCCACAGCCCGGCCGCCCTCGCCGCCCTGGTCCGCGACGGCAGCCTGCCCGCCACCCCCGCCGAGGCCGCCGCCCGGCTGGCCCGCGAGGACGCGCAGCTGCACGACGCACTGCTGCGCCTGCTGGCGCAGGGCGACCGCAACGGGGCGGTCCGGCAGCTGCGCCGCGCCACCGACCTCGACCTCGCCAACGCCCACCTGCTCGTCCGGGCGCTGGAGCGGCCGGCCGGCTGAGCCCGCCGCGCACGGGTGCCCGTCGGCTGCCGGGCCGGCCTCCCCACCCCGGCGGTGCGATCTGTCGGGTATCTGGCGATACCGCCCCTGACCTGCGAAAACCCACTGGCAGCCGGGGTCGCTGATCCCCTAGAGTCGGCGCGCCCGTCCCGGTCGGGGCGGTGGCGTACCGGTGTGCTCGGTCGAGCTGCCCGGCGATTCCAGGAGTTGACGATCCGATGAAGTGTGTGGCGTGCGGGGCGCGCCCGGTGGGGACGGACAGCGGACGCTGTTTCGGCTGCGCGGAGGCGGCCCCCGGATGGGCGGCCGCGCTGCGGCCGGCGAACGGGCTCGCCACGGCGCTGAACGTGCTGCTGGGCCTGGGCGCCGTGGCGGCGCTGGCGGTGGTCGTCCTGGACGTCTGGCTGGACGTGCTCGCGGGGCAGCTGCTGGACGGCGCGGACGGCGTCGATCCGGACACCCCGGCGGCCCTGGGGTCGGTGGTCCACACGTTCAACGGGGCGGTCGTCCCCGTGGGGCTGGCCACCGTGGTGGTGTTCATCCTCTGGTTCCACCGCACCCGCGGGAACGCCGACCTGCTGCTGCCGAAGGGGCACCGCCTCGGGCGCGGCTGGACCATCGGCGGCTGGTTCACCCCGATCGTCATGTTCTGGTTCCCCTGGCAGCTGATGGTGGACTGCTGGCGGGCCAGCGCACCGCTGGACGCCGAGGGCAGGCGCCGCAAGCCGTCCGAGAGCATCGTCGCGGTGTGGTGGCTGACCTGGATGGGCTCCCTGATCCTCGGCCGGCTCGCCACGCTCAAGAGCACCGGCTTCACCGTGCGGGACTACGCCGACCTCGAGAGCCTGCGCATCGGCCTCCGGCTGGAGACCGCCGAGGAGGTCCTGCGACTCGTCGCCGCGATCACCGCGATCCTGATGGTCACCCGGCTGACGGCCATGCAGCGGGAGCGTCGGGCCGACATCAACCCGCTGGCGGCCAGGGCCGCCCAGGAGGCCCGCGTCCAGGCCGTGACGACGCCCTCGGCCTCGGCCTGACGGACCGTGCCGCCGCCCCGGGGGTGCGACCCCCGGGGCGTACCGGCCTGTGCCTCAGCTCTCCGTCGGTCCCTCCTGCGCGACGAAGCGGGCCAGCAGGTCGTGGAGTTGCCGCTGTTCGCGCGGGTCGAAGACCGCCAGCAGGCTCTGCATCGCGCCGCGGAACAGCGCGTCGGCCTCGCGCAGGTGCTGCTCCCCGTCCTCGGTGATCACGATCTCGTAGGCGCGGCGGTCGTGGGCCGTCCGGCGGCGTTCGAGCAGGTGCCGGCGTTCCAGGTCGTCGACGATCCGGACCAGGGTGGACTTGTCGATGCCGAGGGCCGCGCCCAGTTCGCGCTGGCTGCCGATCCCGCCGGCCCGGACGGTGGCGAGCACGGCGGCCTGATGGAGTTCCAGCCCGGTGGGCCGGGCCGCCTCGTTGGCGCCGGCGCGGGCGAGTCGGTGGGCGCGGTACAGCAGCAGTCCGAGGGCGCTCGGATCGATCGGCGGGGCCGTCATGCCGCCGATGCTACCGTGTTGAGAAAGTCTCAGCTGAGATGATCTCAACCTGGGGGCTTCATGCGCGTCCTGATCATCGGCGCGGGCCTGGCCGGCCCGTGCCTCGCCCACGGCCTGCGCAGCCACGGCCACGACGTCCGGCTCTTCGAGCGGGACGGCGCCGTCGACGCCCGCGCCCAGGGCAACCGGATCCACATCAACGGCGACGGGGACGCCGCACTGCGCACCTGGCTGCCCACCGCCGCCTACGAGCAGGCCGTCGCCACGTCCTGCCGGGCGGGCGGCGGCGTCACCATGACCGGCCCCGACCTGCGCGAGTTCACCGCCATCCCGCTCCCCCCGGACGCCGCGGGCATCACCGTCGACCGGCTCACACTGCGCCGGATCATGCTGCAGGGCCTGACGGACTCGGTCCGGTTCGGCGCCGGGTTCTCCCGCTACGAGCTGCCGGAGGACGGTACGGTACGGCTCTTCCTCACGGACGGCTCCGTCGCCGAGGGGGACCTGCTGGTCGCCACCGACGGGGCCAACTCCGGCGTCCGACGCCAACTGCTGCCGCACTTCCCGCTCACCGCGTACGACAGCCGGCTGATCTACGGCCGCACCCCGCTGACCGCCCGGGCACGGGAGCTGACCCCGCCGCCGGCACTCGACGGCTTCCTGGGCGTACTCGGCCCGGACGGCCGCGGCCTCGCCCTCGCCGCCCAGCGCTTCCGCCGCAACCCGGCCGAACTGGGGCTGCCACCGGCGGAGGACTACCTGATGTGGGGCCTGACCGCCCCGGCCGGGAGGTGCGGCCCCGACTTCTTCCGACTCGGCGCCGCCGAGCTGCTGGAACTGGCGGCGGACACCGTCGCCGACTGGGCCCCCTCGCTCGGCGCGCTGCTGCGACTGGCCGAGCCCGGGTACCTCGTGCCCGCGGGCATCCAGGCCTCCGCACGCCCCGAACCGTGGCCGCCCGGACCGGTGACCCTGGTCGGCGACGCGGCGCACCCGATGCCGCCGGCCGGCCTCAGCGCCGGAGCCGCCCTCCACGACGCGGGCCTGCTCGCCGCCCGGCTGACCTCGGGCGCGCCCCTGCTCGACGCGGTGCGCCGCTACGAGCGGGAGATGCTCGACCACGGCTTCGCGGTCGTCGCCAGGGCCGTCCGGAACCACGCGGGCGAGTACGGGGACCCGCCGTGATCGGAGGACGGCCTCAGCCGTGGGCGTGGGGGACGGGCCTCCCGGTGACGGCGTCGGTCAACGCGCGTGCGCCCAGCGGGCGGTGGAGGACGGCGGTGAGCCGGGCGATGCCGCCGTCCTCGCAGCCGATGTCCGGGCCGGAGGCGTCGCGGCGGTTCAGCATCAGGGTGACCTGGTCGGCCGATTCCCTCACCACCAGGTCGGGCTTGTAGTCGCAGCCGCTCCAGGAGGCGTCCAGCGTGATGGTGCGGTCGTCGGCCGCCACGGTCGTGTGCAGCGCGTCCGGGTCCGCCGGATCGATCCGGAACAGCAGCGAGGCGGGGCGGCGCTTGTACGGGAGCGGGTCGTCGGATCCGCTCCCGTCACCACCCCATGCGTAACAGGCCGCCACCCCGACGCAGATCAGCCCCACCGCCACGATCGCGTGCTTGTCGCCCCTGGTCAGTTCCATGCCGTGCTGCTCTCCGACGGTCGTGGGTGTGCGCCGGGCCCGGTCAGCCCGCCAGGCGCTCCGCCCAGGGATGGCCCGGGTGCACGAGCGCCAGCCACCCGCGCAGGGCCTCGCGCCGCGTACGGTCCAGTGACGGCAGTACGGTGTCGAAGTCCGCCCGGTCCTTGGGCCGCATCGTCTTCGCCTTGAAGAGCAGCACCAACTCCGGTGCGAGATAAGGGATCCCGTCCGCCGTCCGTTCGACGACCGCATCGTACGGCAACCGCAACCGCTCGTCCCGGCGGCAGATCCAGGTACCGCCCCGGTGCGGCTCACGGAAGACGTCGAGCAGGAAGCGGCCGCTCGACGGCTCCCGCACCCAGGTCTGGTGGGTGGCCGCCAGCGCCGCCGCGTCGGCCGCCGGCCAGACCCGCCCGTGACCCGCCGCGTCGAACACGAACTCCGGGAAGCGTCCCCGGAGCTCGGGAAAGGACGCGGCCGGCACGGCGATCTCCAGGTCGCCGTGCGGCCGCGTCTGCCGCCCGAGGAACAGGTCCAGCGCCCAGCCCGCCGCGACGCACCAGCTCGCGCCGAGCCCGCCCAGCCGCTCCGCGGCCTGTTCCGGCCGCCACGCGTCGGCCCAGCGGTCGATCAGCTCGTCCGTACCCAGCACCAGGCCGCCGGGCGGGAGGGAATCGGTCATCACGACAACCTACCGGTCCGGTGCGCGGTCGAGGGCGGGTGCTCCGGGCCTGTGCGGGAAAAGTGATCGCCTTTGCATGCTCATGTCGTTACAGTGCTGCGGGTCCCGAACCCCCACTCGGCAGACGGAGCGTCATGGCGATCGCACGCAGGTCCATCCTCAAGGGCACGTCGGCGGCCGGGGCCGCCCTGGTCGGCGGGGGTGCCGGCGCCGGGCCGGCGGCGGCGGAGGACGGGGCGGGCGACCCGCCCGCGAGCCCGCTGCTGCAGGCCAGGCCGCACCGGATCGGCGCGCCCTCGGTGAGCGGCCTGCACCTGCAGTTCGGCACCGACCCGGCCACCGAGATGACCGTCTCCTGGCTCACCCCGCAGTCCGTCCGGCGCCCGCTGGTCCGGCTCGGCACGCCCGAGGGCGGCACCGGGGCGGCGGTCGAGGCCGAGACCCGCACCTACCGGGACTCCCTCGGCAAGGACGAGGTGTACGTCCACCACGCCCGGCTCACCGGACTGCGCCCGGCCACCACGTACCTGTACAGCGCCGGGCACGACGGCGCGAACCCGGAGACCGGTACGTTCACCACCGCCCCGCGCGGCCGCACCCCCTTCACCTTCACCAGCTTCGGCGACCAGGCCACCCCCAACCTGCGCCGCAAGGTGGACTTCCCGAACGGCATGCCCTCACCGCTCGGCAAGTACCCGGTGTACACCACCAGCCAGATCGGCAGCCCGCACGCCGCCGACATCGTCGCCGCCGTCGAACGCGTCGGCCCGCTGTTCAACCTGGTCAACGGCGACCTCTGCTACGCCTCCTACGGAGGCCGGCACGGGCAGAGCCGCACCGCCATCTGGGCCGACTGGTTCATCAACAACAGCCGGTCGACCCGGCTGCGCCCCTGGATGCCCTGCGCCGGGAATCACGAGAACGAGGGCGGCAACGGCCCGATCGGCGCCGACGGCTACCAGGCCTACTTCACCCTCCCCGCCTCCGCCGCCGACCGCGACGAGGAGACCCGGGGCATGTGGTACGCCTTCACCGTCGGCTCGGTGCGCTTCATCAGCCTCGCCAACGACGACGTCGCCATCCAGAACTCCGGCGAGACCTATCTGCGCGGCTACTCCGGCGGCACCCAGCAGCGCTGGCTGGAGCGGGAGTTGCGCACCGCCCGGGGTGACCGGGGGATCGACTGGATCGTGGTCTGCATGCACCACCCGATGATCTCCAGCTCCCAGCACGGCTCCGGCAGCGACCTCGGCATCCGCGAGGCCTGGGGCCCGCTGTTCGACGCCTACGGGGTCGACCTGGTGGTCAGCGGCCACGAGCACTACTACGAGCGCTCCCACCCCGTCCGCGGCACCCTGCCGAACGACGCCCGCACCCCGGTGCCCACCGGCACCGACCCCCGGCTGGCCGACACCGGACGGGGCACCGTCCACATGGTCATCGGTGCCGGGGGCAACGCCGCCACCACCCAGGACGACCTGTTCGAGCGCCCCCAGGGCCGGGTGGTGATCGGCCTGGCGGACAAGCCCGCGCCGGGCGCGCCGTACCGGGAGTCGATCTGGCTCACCGAGGACGCGCCCTGGGCCGCCTACCAGGACCGCACCCACACCCACGGCTTCGCCGCCTTCGAGGTCGACCCCGGCGACCGCCGCGGCGGCACCACCACGATGCGGGTCACCTACTACACCTTCGACGGCCCGCACGGCGACCTCACCCCGGTCGATACCTTCACCCTGCACCGCCGCCGCACCGACGGGCACGGCTGAGGCGGAGGTGCGGGGGCGGCGCCGACGGCAGGGCGGGGCCGGTGGCGGCCTACCCGGCTACCCGGCCAGGGCGTCGCCCCCGGGTGAGCCGGGTTCGCCCGGGGCGGACCGAGCGGGGGTGCGGGGTGCCGCGCCCTCCTCGACGGCGCGGCAGTTCCGGCAGGTGTTCCAGTGCGCACGCGGCCGACCCCGGTCGGCGGAGCGGTGCGGGGCGAGCGTCATGCCGGAGGTGTCCAGGCCGCACAGGGTGAGCGGGCCGCAGACGCCGGAGGCCTCCGCGGGGGCGGCGTGCGCGAGGCGCACCGGGTTCTCCGGATCGGCCGGCTGGTGGCCGGGGCCGAGGAGCCGGACGTTGGTCGGGATGTCGGGTTCGAGCACGATGACGGTGTCCATCCCATCAACGTCGTCGCAGAACCGGTGCGTTGCACGCGCACCGGGGCATCCGGACGAGTCGGGGCGGCGACCGCTGCTCAGCGGCCGCCGCCACCCGGGGGACGTCGCCCCGGGGATCAGCGCCGGAACAGGCCGGTGAGGACGTCCCACCAGCTGCGCCGCTGCGCGGGGACGGTCGCGGTCGTCGTCGCGGTGTCAGCGGGTGTCGATGCCGAGGCCGCCTCCGTCCCCGCCGCCGATGCCGCGGCCTGGGCGGCCGCCCGCTGGGTGGCCGCCAGTGCGCGTTCGGCGAGCTCCCGTGCCTCCTCCGCCGCCCGCTCCGCCTCGGCGACCGACTCCGGGTCGGGCTCGATCTCCTGCGCCGTGAACTCCACCGGCAGCGCCGTCAGGTGGCGCGAGATCCAGGCCGAGCTCCAGGTCAACTCCTCCTCGGGGACGGCCAGTCGGAGGTCCGGCAGGAGGGTGAGCAGGATGTCGATCCCGGCCTCGGCGACGTGCCGGCCGATGTCCTGCCCGGGGCACTCGTGGGGTCCGGCCCCGAAGGACAGGTGGGAGCGGTTGCCGTAGAGCGGGGTGGCGAGGTCGGGCCGGACGGTCGGGTCGACGTTGCCCGCGGCGAGGCCGAGCAGCAGGAGGTCGCCGGCCAGGATCTGCTGGCCGCCCAGCTCGGTGTCGGTGGTGGCCCAGCGCCCGGCGACCAGGGACATCGGCGGGGAGTCCCAGAGCACCTGGTCGAGCGCCTCGCCCAGGGTCATCTGGCCGCCGGACAGGTGGGCGCGGAAGCGCGGGTCGGTGAGCACCATCTTCAAGGAGTCGGCGATCAGGTTGACGGTGGTCTCGTTGGCGGCGAGCAGCACCACCCGCAGGTGCTCCATCACCTCGTCGTCGGTCAGCCCGGCCGGGTGGGCGAGGAGGCGGCTGGTGAGGTCGTCGCCGGGGGACTCGTGCTTGATCGCGATGGTGCGGCGCAGGCTCGCCACCACGTACTCGTTGCTGGCGATGGCCGTCTCGGTGCCCTTCATCAGGTCCCGTGCGGCATCGACGAGTTGGGGCCCGTACTCGTCGGGCATGCCGAGCAGCTTGGTCATCACCAGCATCGGCAGGTGCTCGGCGAACTGGGTGATCAGTTCGGCCCGGCCGGTCGGCCCGACGACCTGGACCAGGTCGGTGGTGAAGCGGCGGACGTGGCGGCGGATGCCGCGCCGGTCGAAGCCGTTCAGGCCGTCCAGCAGGGCGTTGCGCAGCCGGCGGTGCTCCTCGCCGTCGGCGAAGACGCAGATCGGCTGCCAGGCGACCACGGGCAGCAGCGGGGAGTCGGGCGGGACCTCGTCGTTGCGGAAGGCGCTCCACAGCCGGGAGTCGCGGGAGAACAGCGAGGGGGTGCGCATCGCGGTGATGTTGGCGGCGTGGCCGAGGATCAGCCAGGCCCGCTGGTCGCCGTGCAGCAGCACCGGGGCGACGTCGCCGTGTTCGGCGCGCAGCTTCTCGTAGAGGCCCGCCGGGTCGGCCTCGGCCTCGGGGCCGTACAGCCGGCGCAGCCCGCCGGGGCCGGTCGGCTCGACGGCGTGCCCGTGGGCGGGGCAGCCGGGCGGCGGGACGGGGGCGGCTTCGTCGTCGGGGAACGGGGTGGTCAACAGGGTCTCCGGGTCACGAGGTTCGGAAGCGGTACGACGGGGGTGGGGCCGCGGGAGAGGGCCTCAGCCCGCGGGCGGTGCGGCCAGCTCGTACAGGTAGTGCATCAGCGTCATCAGGGTGTCCCGGCTGGACTGCCGGCTGCGCGCGTCGCAGGCGACGATCGGCACCTCGGCCGGCAGGTCGAGCGCCTGGCGCAGCTCGTCGAGGGCGTAACTGGGCGCCTCGGGGAAGCCGTTGACGGCCACCACGAAGGGCACGCCGCGGTCCTCCAGGCGGCCGATCACCTCGAAGCTGACCTCCAGCCGACGGGTGTCCACCAGGACGACGGCGCCCAGCGCGCCCTCGAACAGGCCGTTCCAGAGGAACCAGAACCGCTCCTGCCCGGGGGTGCCGAAGACGTACAGCACGAGTTTGTCGCTGATGCTGATCCGGCCGAAGTCCATGGCCACCGTGGTGGAGGTCTTGCGTTCGACCCCGGTCGGGTCGTCCACGCCGACCCCGGCCTGGGTCATGGTCTCCTCGGTGGTCAGCGGACGGATCTCGCTGACCGCGCCGACGAGGGTGGTCTTGCCGACGCCGAAGCCGCCGACGATCACCACCTTGACGGCCGTGGTGACGGTGTCGGGCAGCAGGTCCGCGCTCGCCGGGCCGACGACGGTGTCAGAGCCGCTGAAGTCCATGGATCACCGCCTCCAACAGGGCACGGTCGGGGAGTTCCGCCGCGGGCACGGCGGAACGGGCCTCGATCCGCCCGTCGTCGAGGAGGTCCGCCAGCAGGACGGTGACCACGCTCGTGGGCAGTTCGAGGTAGGCGGAGACCTCCGCCACCGAGAGCGGCGAGCGGCACAGCCGCAGGATCGCCGCGTGCTCGGGCTGCATGGCGGGAGTGGGCTCCGCGAGGGAGACGATCAGGGTGACCAGGTCGAAGACGCCCGGCCCGGAGGGGCCGCTGCGGCCGCGGGTGATCACGTACAGGCGATCGGGCTCGGGTCCGTCCCAGCCGCCCTGGTCGGCGGTCATGTCACTGCCTCACTGTGCTCGTTCACGTGCCCGCCCGGGGGCCGGGGGTGCTGGTCGGGGCCGCTGCCAGGGCCGCCGCGGGGGTCGTCACCGGGGCCGTGGTGCGGGCCGCGGTGCGGCGGCTCACGCGACCACCTCCGGGTTGCGCGGCGGGGTGGAGAGGTGCTCGCCGATCCGGTCGACCAGGTCGCGCATCTGGTGGCTGACCAGCCCGGCGTCCACGCCCTCGTCGGCGAGCACCGCGAGGTAGGCGCGGTCGCCGGCCGACATCAGGTAGAAGTAGCCGCCGTCCACCTCGATGACGACCAGCTTCATCGCGCCGTTGCCGTGCGGGAACTCGTGCCCGACGGCGGCGGCCAGGCTCTGCAGCCCGGCGCAGGCGGCGGCCAGCCGGTCGGCGGTGTCGGGGTCGGCGCCGTACTGGGCGATCCGCAGGCCGTCGGCGGACAGCACGATGACGTGGCGCACGTACGGGACGCTGTGTGCGAGGTCGTTGAGGATCCAGTCCATGTTGCTGCGGTGCGGAATCACTGCTCGCCTTTCGCTGCCGTCTCTTCGGTACCGGGCTGTCCGGCGCTGTGCTGCGGGGTGGTGCCCGAGGTGGTGCCCGGGGGGTTGCCCGGGGTGGCGTCCTTGGTGCCGCCGGTGCCCTTGTAGCCCTCCATGAAGGCCTCCAGCCACAGGCCGGGCTGCTTCTTGGGGCGGGGCGCCGGGGCGGCCGGTCCGGCGGCGGGCCCGGCGGTGGGGCCGCTGGGCTGGGCGGTGCCGCGCGGGGGCGTGGCGAAGGCGGCCCGGCCGGTGGGGCGGCTGCGGCGGCGCTGGGGCAGGCCGTTGGGGGTGCGCTCGGTGACGACCACCTCGTCGTCCCCGGCCGCGGCGGGGGACGGCCCCCAGGGGGTGGTGGCGCCGAAGGAGGGCCCGATGCCGGCGGACCGCGCCGGTTCGGCGGCGGTGCCCAGGGTCGGGTGCCCCGGCCCGCCGGGCGCCCCGGCACCGGCCGACCCGGCACCGGCCGGGGTGGTCCGGGCGCCCCAGGGCCGGGCGGGGGCCGCGTGCCGGGGCGGGTTGGCCGGGAGCGGCCGCGGCCCGGAGAAGGCGCCGATGCCGTGCGCCCGCCCGGTCGGGGGAGCGGTGGTGAGCAGTTCCTGCGGCACCACCAGCACCGCGCGCACGCCGCCGTACGCGGAGCGGCGCAGCGACACCTGGAAGCCGTACGCCTGGCAGAGCCGGCCGAGGATGGCGAAGCCCAGCCGGGGGGACTCGGTGAGGTCGTCGAAGTCCTTGGACACCATGGCCTCGCGCATCGAGCGCTCGGCCCGGATGCGGGCCTCGTCGGTGAGTCCGAGGCCGCCGTCCTCGACCTCGATCGCTATCCCGCTCTGCACCTCGGAGGCGCTCAGGTGGACGTGGGTGTGCGGCGGGGAGTAGCGGGTGGCGTTGTCGAGCAGCTCGGCCACGGCGTGGATCAGGGGTTCGACGGCCGGTCCGGTGACCGAGATCTGGGTGACCGGGTGGAGGTCGACCCGCTGGTACTCGAGGATCCGGGACATCCCGCCGCGCAGCACGCTGTAGAGGGCGATCGGGCGGGTCCACTGGCGGCCGGGCCGGGCGCCGGAGAGCACGGCGATGGAGTCGGCGAGGCGGCCGACCAGGGCGTTGCCGTGGTCGAGGCGCAGCAGGTCGTCGAAGACCGCCGGGTCGTTGCCGTGCCGGTCCTCCATCTCCCGCAGGTCCTTGGCCTGGCGGTGGATGATCGCCTGGACCCGGCGGGCCAGGTTGACGAAGGCGCGCTCGGCGGAGTCGCGCCGGCTGACCTCGTCGTCGACGGCCTGGGCGATGCCGCGCACCACCTGCTCCAGCGAGGCGCGGAACTTCCGTGACAGCAGCGGGTTCGGGCGCTGGAAGGGCTGGAGCAGCACGTCGATCGAGGAGCCGTACCGGGCGCCGCCGACGAGCCGGCGCAGTTCGCCGGTGGCCATCCGCTCCAGCTCGTCCTCCTGCCCGGCCAGCTTGCGGTGCAACTCCTCGACGCGCCGGGTGTGTTCGTCCCGCAGGTCGGCGAGGGCCCGCCCGCGGCGGGCGGACTCGGCGGCCACCACCGCGACCAGCACGGTGGCCGTCGCCCCGCACCACAGCACCTGGGCCCGGGCTCCGGCCGACACCACCACCGCGGCGACCGCGACCGCCGCAGCCATCACGGCGGTGGGCAGTATCCAGCCGAGCAGGGGCGCGGGGCGCCGTCTGGTGGGTGACGTACCAGCTCGAAGCATTCGGCATCCTCAAACGATCGGACGATCGGAACAGAAGTCGGGAACGGGTGGGAACGAACGGGGTCGGGCGACGACCGGCTCCGGAGGCGTGGTGCTGCAGCATAGCCAAGTTCAGGACAATCCTGACCGAAACTCAAAAATACTGTCCGTCAACCGACTTGTGGCAACTTGCCGGACATGACCGACATCTCGCACACCTGTCGGAGTCCGGTCGGCCACCGCCCGTCACCAGGCTTCTCGCCCGGCCGCCCGCGCACCGGCAACCCGGCCGGGATTCGCCCATGTGAAGGGTTTCCGGCCCAAGTCGCCACGATCAGCGACGAGTTCGTGCTACGAGCGGCTCGCGGTGCGCGGTGATCACTCCTCCGGGGGACGTCCCGGCGTGGCGCAACATCTGTTGCGCCAGCGAGCAATGACCGTTGACGCCCTCGGCGGTCCGCCCCTACAGTGCGGGCCATGGACGACAACGACCCCGGACGGCGGGTGGCGGCCCAGGTGGCCGCAGGTGGCGGGCTGGACGGCCTGCACCGGCTCTCGGAGACGATCGAGGCGCTGGAGGAACGGCGCACGGACCTGGTCGAGGAGCTGCGGCGCGGCCGGCAGGCGACCTGGGAGGAGATCGGCCGCGCCTGCGGGATGACCCGCCAGGGCGCCACCCGCCGCTGGGCCGGCCGGCTGCGCGCGCGCTCCTTCGGCCTCGCGGCCACCGCCTACCAGCACGGCCGGCCCGGCTACCCGCAGGCCCTGATCGGCTCCGCGGTGCCCCGCGAGGCCCGACGGGTGCTCGACCTGGGCGCCGGCACCGGCAAGTTGACCGGGATGCTGGTCGAGGCCGGGCTGGACGTGGTCGCGGTCGAACCCGACCCGCAGATGCGCGACCGGCTGGCCGCCGCTGTGCCGAAGGCCGCCGTACGGGCCGGCTCGGCCGAACGCATCCCACTGCCCGATGCCAGTGTGGACGCGGTCGTGGTCGCCCAGGCCTGGCACTGGTTCGACCAGGCCACGGCCGTCCCGGAGATCGCCCGGGTGCTCGCCCCCGGCGGGACCCTCGCCCTGATCTGGAACGTCCGGGACGAGACCGAGCCGTGGGCCGCCGAACTCGGCGCCCTGATGCACCGCTCGGACCGTCAGCGGCTCGACACCGCGCCGGACCTGCCGGCCCCGTTCGGCGCCCCCGAGCGACTGGAGATCCGCTGGGAGCACCCCACCACCCCGGCCGGCGTCCTCGACATGGTCGCCTCCCGCAGCTACGTCATCGCCCTGCCCGAGGCCGACCGCGCCCGGCTGCTGGCCGACGTCGAGCAGCTGCTCGCCAGCCACCCCGACCTGGCCGGCCGGGAGGAGGTCGCCGTGCCGTACGTGACCAGGTGCACCCGGGTCCGCCTCGGCTGAGCCCGGGCACCGGGCCGCGGCCGGTCGGGCACCGGGCCGCCGGCGGGTGGGGCGCCGCTGGGGCGCCGGGGCGCAGCCGGTGGCGAGGGGCTGACAAATGTCACGGTCCGGCGGTGTGGCAGCACACTGCCGGCCACCCCGGTCCGACGGCCACGATGAAGCCATGACCTCCACCGACCTGCACCACCCCGACACCCGTCGGGCCTTCCGCACCGTACGGCACCTCGTGCTCGTCTACCTCGGCCTCAGCGCGCTCACCATGCTGGCGGCCTTCGCCCTCCGCTCCCACACCGACCTGATCACCCCGTCCGTGTGGGTGCGCGGCACCATCGTCCTGGTCAGCGCCGCCGTCACCCTGCTGCTGACCGTCCGGGCGGCGCGCGGCTCCCGCGGCGCCTTCCGGCGGCTGCGGATCATCTCCGGCGTCATGCTGGTCGCGATTGCTGCGATCATCGCGGTGCCGGGCGTGTTCCCGGTCTGGATGAAGATCGAACAGGGCCTGTGCGGCCTCGCCCTCGCCGGGGCGGCCGTGCTGCTCAACGGACGGCAGCTGCGCACGCTGTTCGCCGCCCGGCCCTGAGGAAGGACAGAAGGTGACCGACAGGGTGACCGACCTCGACCGGGAGGGCACGCCGGCCCCCGCCCACCGCTGGGCGGGGGGCCTGCGGCGGATACTGCTGGGCGCCGGGATGCTGGTCTTCCCGGCGCTGACCGCGGTGGCCATGAGCGGCAACGCCAGCGGCACGGCGGCGCTCGCCGGGTACGCCGTCGTCGTCGCGTTCTGCCTCTGCTACGTCCTGCTCGCGCTCACCCTCGGGCGCACCGGGCCGCAGCGGACGCGGTGGATCAAAGCGCTGCTGGCCGTGATGACCGCGCTGTTCCTGGCCGCGCTGCCGTCCGCCCACGCGGACGCCTTCTTCCTGGCCACCGTGCTGGTCTCGGTGG